>JAEYYV010000262.1 GCA_023428295.1 Pseudomonadota bacterium | reverse complement strand
CACTCGACGCACTCGTGGGCCGCCGTATCGCAGATCCGGCCGCCACACTCGTTGTCCATCGTGCAGCCGGTCGGGCTATCCGGCGGACAGTTCGCCGGGTCGGCCATCCCCTGCGTCCCGTCGCAGTACTCGTTGTTGTGTTCCTTGCACGATGCGAGCGCAGCGACGAGCAACAGAATGAGCGATGAGCGATGCATGACGACCTCCACGAAAGCTAGAAGGAACCTGTCCAACCGAAAAAGCTCGCGTCGCGAGTGATCGCGACGACCGGAGCGGACTTCTTGGGGCTACGAATCCACCACACCGTACCGACCACCGTGACGACTGCACCCGCCGCGAGAAGCGTGACACCGAGCGGTGCAGTGTTGCGGATGTAGAGCGGCTCGTTCGGTCCCATGTCTTGATCGACCGCGACGAGCACGCCACCCGTCGCCATGACGAGCACGCCGCCGAGCGCTACCACCGCCGGCAACCGCGGACGCGAACCCGATCGGCCATCCCGCGTCTGTGTGAGAGGGACGTCGAGCGTTGATGTCTCGCCTGCCCGAATCGGCACGGTCCGCGTTTCCATCTCGTGCTTGTCAGCCGAGACCGTGACCTGATGGTTGCCGGGCGAAAGGTCGTGCTCGATGGGTGTCACGCCGACAGGAGCACCATCGACCACGACCTTGGCTCCGCTCGGTCGCGAGGTCAGCTTCAATCGTCCCGAGCTCGAGAAGCGCGCCTTCACGAGCGAGGAGACCAGGTCATCGGTCGTGGATCGCATCGTCTCGTCCGTGCAGCCCTCGCAGACGCGGCGCTCCGCGATCGGATCGCGCTGCCTTTCGAACCAATAGCCGACGAGTGTCAGATTGCGCGAGCCGTCACGCGCAGCAGCCACCGCAGCGCTGACGTACACGATCGAGGATGCCCTCGTTCCGCGCTCGATGACGCCCACCGCACATCTCTCGTCGTTCTTGCTCATGCACGCGATGACTTCGGTCACGCGGTCGGTCGCGAGGGCCGCCTTCATCACGTCGTGGCCGTGATCGGAGAGCCACGTCTCGAGCTGCGCCGCGACCTGCGGCTGAACTGCAGTGTCGCCGACGACGATCACTCCGACTTGCTCTGCTGCGCTCGCTTGACGAGGTACCAGGAATGCCAACGTCACGATGAATGGAACCAGGTGTTTCATAGACGCTCGATGGTGGTCGTTTGACCGTCGGTGATGGTGACGCTGACCGTCTCGTCGTGGCCGGTGTCCAGGTTCACGAGTCGGAGGCGATGGCGCCCGACACCGATCTCTCTCGTCAAGGGCGTGTCGTGGATGCGTCGCCCATCGATGTACACCGTGAGCGCCGGGAACGCGCGGACCACGAGCGTGCCGCGCTTGCTCGATGCCAGCGTCGACGCGGGGTGCTGGGTCTTCTCAGCGCTGCCGGCGTCGACGCGACCCGCGTTCGTACTGGCATCGGACGCTGATACGATCACACTCGCGTCGCGCGGTGGTGCCAAAGCGACCCCAGCGTCCGCTGGTGGCGACGTCTCCTCGACGACACCGCCGGCCACCGCAGCGTCAGGCGCGACAATGGTTGCGCTCGAGTCGTTCGTCGGTGCCTCGATCACTGCCGCATCAGCTGAAAGCGCGAGCGCGACGGTGCCCGCGTCCGGTCGTTCGATCGGTGCATACTTCCCACGCGCGAGCACGGCGATCAGCACGATGGCGAGCAGGGTCGTTCCGATCACGAGTGGAACGAGCCACGGTCGTCGCCTCGGCACAAACCCGATCGACGCAGCAGCATGCGCGGGTGCCGCGTCGATCGAGACCGTGGGACGGTCGTACGTGGGGATATGCTCGGGAACCGCGTCGGTCGGCCTGCGCTCGCGCGCCATGCTGTGACGAACCGGAGCCTCGGCTGGAAACCGCTCGCGCATCGCGGTGGCGAGTAGCTCGCGGCCGTTCTTGGGAAACGCGACGCACTTCACCAGCTCGGCGAGTGCTTGCTCGGCAGTGTCGAAACGCTTCGTGCGCTCGCGCTCGAGGAGACGAGAGAGTATCCGCTCCACGTCCTTGGGAACCTCGGCTCGCAGAGTCCGCGCGCTCGGGATGGGCTTGAACAGCACCGCCGCGAGGATCGCGCGCGTGTCGTCGCCTGCGAACAACCGTCGGTTGCACAGCAGCTCCCACAACATCACGCCCACGGCGAACAGATCGCTTCGCCCGTCCAACTCCTCACCGTTCGCCTGCTCGGGGCTCATGTACGACGGTTTGCCCTTGAGGAACTCCGTAGCCGTCGCGTTGTCGGCCATGCGTGCCTTCGCGATTCCGAAGTCCGAGACTTTCACCGCGCCATCCCACGAGAGCAGGACGTTGTGCGGTGACACATCACGATGCACGACGCCCTTCATGTGGCGAAGCGTCGCCGATCGCTTGAGCTGCTCGTCGTCGATGATCGGAAGATCGTGTGCGTGACCGAGCCCGCGAAGCACCTCGGCGATGACGTACAGCACGACCGCGATCGGCAGCGCGGACGCATGCGACAGTGCCGCGAGGTCTCTCCCCTCGACCAGCTCCATCACGAGGTACGGCCGGTTGGATGGGTCGCGATCGAAATCGAGAACCGAGACGATGTTCGCGTGCTGGAGTCGCGAGCTGATCTTGGCCTCGGCGATGAACATGCGCGCGAACGCCTCGTTGTCCGCGAAGCCTGGCAACACGCGCTTGATTGCAACGCGTCGCGCGAAGCCGTCCGTACCGACGATCGTCGCGCTGAACACCTCGGCCATGCCACCGCCTCCTAGGCGGCGCTCGAGGTGATACTTGTCCAAGACCTCCGTCACGCGATCAACGTACCGTGAGGGTCCTTGCTTCGATCGCCGGCGACGAGGTCGATGACAGCGTCGGCGCCGCGCCCTCGGGCGTGTAGGCCCAGAGCCAGCCGGCCGCACCACCACCACCGCCCTTACCCGCACCCGGTCCGGGCGCCACGGTCCCGGTTCCGCCGGTGCCACCATCGCCACCGCCCGCCGCCGCGGGACCACCGGTCCCTGGCGTCGTCGACCGCTGCCCCGTTTGGCCGAGACCACCGACGCAACCGCTCCCCCCGCAACCACCACCGCCGCCACCGCCGTTCGCGAACATGCTGCCCGATACCACCACGGTCGCTCCTTGAACGATCGCCACGCCGCCCGCTCCTCCACCCGTCCCGCCGACGTCGACGGAATTGCCTTGCACCAAGATCCCCTTGCCACCCGCGCCGCCGCCACCGTTCACGTCGACCGTTCCAGTGATGGTGGCCGAACCACGACAGGCGATCAGAAGAACCGCGCCTCCCGCAGAACCGGGAAGCGGATATCCCTGTGTAAGTTGCGCCGACGTCGGTCCTTGGGATTGCGGTCCACCGATCATCCCGGTGGTTGTAGGGTCGGGCATGAGCATCACGCCCCCAACGCCGCCCGTTCCTACGGTGGTGTTGCCGCCGCCGCCGCCGCCATTGGTACGAAAGCCCGCGCCGCCGCCGCCGCTGCTCGACAAGGCGCGAGCCCCTGAGACGAGCGTGCCCGCTCCAGGTCCACCAGCCGATGCATCCAGCGTGGCGGCAACGCTCAATTCCTCGTCGGCGACGAGCGCGAGCACGCGCGGTCCGGTGACGCGGACGGAGCCGCTCGAAAGCTCGATCCGGCGATAGCGCACGACGCAAATCGGCGGTCCTAACGTTGGTGTAACGATGCCGCCGTTGCACAACGTGTCGAGCCTGGTGTCGAGGTTCACGGAGCTCGGGAGCACGAGTTCTTCCTCGGCGGCTACGACATCGCAGACGTCTGGAAGGAAAGCCGGAGATATGTACTTGCACCGCGGCGCCTCCGTTTCGGTCGCATCGACACAACCGAGCGCGCACGAGGACTGCGTATAGCCATCGCCCGCGGTGCTGCAGGTCGCGATCACGTCCGTGAAGCAGGTCTGCGAGTCCGGAACGCACGCGTTGCACCGTCCGAACTCGGCGTTGCATCCGTTGTTGCAACTCTCGATCGCCACCTCCGTACCCTCGGCATTGCACGACAGTGCTTGCTGCTGATCGCAACGCAGGAACTTGTCCGGCTCGCATGGACACGATGTCACTCCATCGGTGCAGAGCCCGACGAGCCCGCACGTTTGGTCCGTGGGGCAGTCGCTATCGATCTCGCACGCGACTTTGCACACCGACAGCCCGGACGACGAATCGCAACCGACGAGCAGACACCCAATGATGAAACCTCTCCACGACATCTCGACCTCCTAAAACGCACCGTCGAAGCGCACGAAGGCACCGGAATCGGTGACCGACAACGCGACCGGCGCCGGCTCGTGCTTGCTGCGCGATAACAGGAGCAAGACGACGCCACCGGTGATCGCGACGCCACCGGCGACGCCAGCGATGATCGCGTTCCGTTTCGCGGTCTGCTCCTTGCTCTCGAGCGATTTGAACTGCTCGCTCGTACACATCACGGCACAGACACGCGCGATGTCGTCGCGCGCGGCACGACCGTCCAGGAAGAACTTCACGGAGAGCCCGCCGCCGACCAGCCCGGCCCCGATCGCACCGATTCCCGCCCGCCGCATCCAGCGGCCCGGAGGTGGCGCGACCACGTCATTCTTGACCGGTTCCGACGATGTGATGCCGATCTGAACATCGAGTCCGACCATCGACTCTTCACCCGCCAGGAACCGCGCGAGCGTTCGCAAGCGGTCTTGCGAAGGAGGTGGATCGAGCGCCACGCTAGCGCGCCGGATCTCGCGGCCCGTCGAACGATCGATCAGCGCCCCGATGATCGACGGACGCTTCCGAATCGCATCGATGCCGACGACCACCACCGAGGTCGACTGCAGCCGTTCGGCGAATCTTCGCGCGTACTCGGCCTCGGACTGCTCGCGTTGCGCGGCGGTCCGGAATGCGAATCCCGCCCATCCCGTTGTTCGAAGTGCGGAATCGAAGCTCTCGTCGATCTGGAGCGTGGTCTCCTCGTTCGCCGTCACGACGACTCGATGCATTCGAGACGTATTCGCTCCGAGCTGACTGAACACTCGATATTCCCCGGGGATGAGATCGGGCTTCGTGACCGTGGTGCCGACGTTCACGAACTGTTCGTTCACGAAGATCACCGACTGATCCGATGGCGAGCGCACGATCAACCTCCCGCGCCCGCCCGCACCAACCTCTCGCGTAACCTCGGTGAACAACTTGTTTGCATCGGCACCATAGACGGCCCGCGGAATCTCGGCGCTCGGGAAGCTCCGCAAGATCTCGCGAAAGGTGTCCTTCGCCGACGCGACGTCGCCTTTGCGAAAATGCGAGAGCGCAAGCGCCGCGAGTCCACGCAGTAGCTTCTCTCGCAGCGGTTGATTCTTCGAGATGACGGCGACGTCCGCGTGAGCGCGGTCGATGGCCGGCTTGAGGACGCGGATCGACTCGTCGAACTCGCCCTGCACCCAGAGCCGATGACCGCGCTCCATGTCTGTCTCGAAGGTGGGTGGGAGCCCTTCCTTGGTCGTCGCGGGGCGCGAGACGCGCGCATCGAACTTGCGCCCGAGCGTGTCGCCGATGACGTATCCGCGTAGCGACAGCTCGTCGATCAACGGCGCGAGCACCTGCGGCGCACTCGCGGGACGCTCCCCGGTGTACGACTCGATCGCGATGTTCTCGGCGTGGACGGTGCGAGATGTGAAAGCGATCAGAGCGCAAGATACCAACACCAACGACGCCCGCATCGGCGGCAAGCATGACCGAGTGGGCGGCGAGCCGTCAACGTTAGGTCGTCGCGCGGATGCTCGAAGGGGTGGAGCGTTTTGCGGCAGGGCAAGCGGTGGAGATCTCGACATTAGTTGACCTGGCGTTCGCGTTTGCACATTCCCATCACTTGCTCTCGGCTGCCGACAGCGTGCTCGGGATTAAAAACCCGAGATAGTCGGGGGCGTCGCTCCGGACAGGGCGGACGACGAGCTCCCCGTGCATACCGAACATCCGGCAGCGCTCGAACGTGGTGCCATCGAGAACGCGACCGCTCCAGTCCGTGTCTCGAAGATCGGAATCCAGAAAGATCGCAGCGACGTGCCCGCGTTCCACAATCCGCTCCAACTCACACTCCAAGTCGCTCATGAATCGTTCACACAACCCGCGGACGCCCGAACCCGCGAGCTGCAGCTCGGAGACATCGTTGCATTCACTTGCCTACTGCGGACATGGATCTTGGTCAACCATCTCCAACCGCTGCGGGTGCAGCTTCACACCGTGTGCAACGTTGATGCTGCACTGAGTGCAGGCAACGTCGTCTCACGTACCCTCACTTGCGTGTGAAGACCTGCACCGGTCCGATCAGGATCTCCGGCGTCATCGAGGCGAGATCGAGACGAACGAGGGCGATGTCGTCGGCAGATGGATCGCTCAACCAGAGTTTCCCACCGGCTGCCTGTCGACGATCGAAGCGACTCGTACGAAACGGTTGGAAGCTCAGCGCGAATGAGCCCCGAGGTCGCCCGGTCGCTCCGTCGAACACTTCGACCTCGTTGTGGACGGCGCGGAGCCAGGACGTTCGGTGCAGCATCCAGGGTGGGTCGAGAGCGCCACGTTGGTTCGCGAGTGGATCCGAGTCATCGATCGTCGCGGCGCCGGGCGTGATGGCGCTCGTCTTCAAATCGATGACGAGGTTCTTGTACTCGTATGCATCGACTGAACGAGCTCGCATCGTTTGGACTGGGACGAAGCGCGGCAGCTGTCCGGACAGGGGTTGAACACGATGGTCGCCCACGAACAGTGATGCCTTGGGACCTTCGACAACGACGACGTCGCGCGTGATCTCGCCCGCGCTATTGAGACGCAGCATCCGGAGGGGGCCCTCCGAACTGCTTGTCATGAAGAGGACCAACGAGTCTTGAAAGGTGCCGCACGTGTTCGGGACGAAGTCGATGGGAACGATCCGCCGACCCCCTTTGTCCCCGATGCGCATGCGACCGGGCGCGCGCGCCGCTTGTGGATCGAAGCCGAACTCGAAGCTCTTGCCATCCAATGTGCAACGACACGTGCCGTACCAGTGCTCTTCGGTGTGCTCGATGGGCACTACGGCGCCGTTCACGAGGTTAACGTCGGCAGACTTCTTCTCGATGACCCTCGTGTTCTCACCGGTCGTCGTCGAGACCTCCAACCATCGCGAGCCGGCGTCGAGGAATAGCGACGACGGTCCGGCGACCACATCCAGCACACTCTCCACCTGGATCTCCTTCGACCAACGATCGGCGCCCGTTTCGATGTCCACGAGCATCATCCGCTTCGGCCGTGTTTCCGAAACCACGAACGCGTAGTCACCTCCGACGGAGAGGTTCCATGCATCGATGAACGGCATCGCACGCTTCCAGCGAATGCGTTGGCCGTCGTAACACGCGAGCCAAGGCGAGCGTGAAGTGTTCCCCACTACAATGGCGCCACCGTCCTCGAGTGCTCGGACAGCAACTACGTGCTGCGAGCCGCGTGGCGTCTCCTCATGCGGGTCCGCGCGCCTCCAGAACATGACGCACAACGCGACCACGCCCACGAGCACCAGGGCGAAGGAGATCTTGAGTGGCGTCGTAATCCGACTTCGGCTCCCGCTGCCCGTCGGTTTGTCCCGTATGACAGAGACCAGTGCACCGACGAGCAAGGTGGCGCACATGACGAGCACGAGGGTCATTGGCGTCATGACTTGCTGTCCGTCTTGAGACCACGCCTCTCGCCGCGCGCGATCGGAAGGTCCATTGACAAGAGCTCCTCGAGCAGAAGAGTCGCGCCCTCCAGCTCGGCTTCATGGCTCGGTTTCCGTCCGGCGCGTCTTGAAAGCCACGAAGGGGTTTCGCCCGCGATGCCCATATGGTCCGTGTACGCAATCCTTCCAGCCTCGTCGCGCACAATCGTCACCGGTGTCACGACGTGCCGGCGCCGTGAACAACGACGAGGTTGGATGCGTGCTCTCGCGAGCTGTATCGAGCTGACGATCGCCGGCTGCGGCGCGGGCCGATCGACGTAATCAGAAGATCGCGCTGCGATGACGCCGACGTCTGATGCATCGATATCGCAGATCGTTGGCGCCACCGCACTCGGATCGCGGCACCCGCTCGCTCGCGGGCGTGAGTGACGTCAGCGTCGGGCTCGCCGACGAGATCGTTCGACATGAGCCCCCTTTCGCTGGTGCCAGTTCGCGGTTGCCAACTTTCCTCTCGCCAATTTCTGCGGGACGGCGCTGACTTTGCAGCACGAGACGCCGAGGCGAGGCCGATGCTGTGCGGCATCAACCCGCCGACTGCCCTGATGCCGCAGGGCAGCAAGAAGGTGCGCAACCGGATCGAGTGACTCGCGAGTAGTTCGCGCATGACGATTCCATCGGACGTGCGTACGAAGACCGATCCGATCAAACACGCGTGGGCGATAACAGACGATGTAACGCGTCTTCGAACTTGGGCGAGCGACCGGACATACGCGTGCCCATCAGAGGCGAACGAGTTGCTCGTTGGAACCGGCCACGACTGCGACGTTCGCGTAGCGGATGAGTCGGGCCTCCTCTCGCGTCACCACGCGAAGCTCGTGCGCGAAGATCGAACGTGGATCCTTCACGACGTGAGCAAGAACGGGACGCGTCTCGACGGAACGTTGCTTCCGCGATTCGCCCTCGATCCAGGATGCTTGCTTGGAATGGGAGCTTCCACGCTCGTCGTCGAGAGCGGACGCTCGATCGCACTGCGGTCACTTCTCGCACGAATCCTCGGATGGGCTCACGATCGCGATGAGGACGTCGATGTCGCTCTTCAGGCCATCCGCATGGCCGTGACACGGAGAACTTCCTTGTTGCTCTGCTCGGAGTCTGACCCGGTCGCGATCGCACATCAGATCCATCGCGTTGCGATGGGTAGCGATCGCCCGTTTGTCTCGTGCGATCCGAAACGCAAGAGCACGAGTGAATCCGTGCGCTGGGTTCGCAACTTCGAGACGGGCGCGGAAGCAGTCGCAGCGGCGCGCGGAGGTACGATGTGCGTCTGGGCATCTCGACTGCCGCGTGACTTCTCCGCGGTGCGTTGCGCATTGCTCGATCCAGAGACGCGCGTGCAACTCGTCGTCTGTGCGACCAGACCGTCAAAGGCGCTCGCGGGAGAGTTTCATCTCCTGCCACCCATCACGGTGCCATCGTTGTCGACTCGCACGAAGGATCTCGATCTGATCGTCGAGGAGTACGCCGACGACGCTCGCAAAGCGCTCGGCGCGGACCGAGAGCACTTTCGCCACGCCGATCGGGCGTGGGTAGTCGCCAACGCAGCGAACACGCTCTCGGAGATCGAGACCGCGACCTCCCGGATCGTCGCGCTGCGTCGGTTCGGGAACATGAACCGCGCGGCGGACGCCCTCGAGATGGCCCACGTCTCTCTATCTCGTTGGATCATGCGGCGGGGAGTTCCGTGGAGGTCATGACCTTCAACCCCATCGTGGGAGAGGCAGGCGGATCGCGAAGCATCAGCTCCGCGTCGCGTCTCGTGCCCCAGTCGGTTCGCGTCCACAGACGCAACTTCCAAACGCGACGATCGAATCGCCAAGCACATGATGCGATCGCCGAAGTACGTTCGACAATGCACCCAATGCGCTTGATCTTCGGCGATCACGCTCCGTCCCGTATGGTGGCGAGCCTGGCGCTCTCATCGTTCGGCTACATCTGTGTCGGTGTCTCGACGGAAGAGGATGCCTTGCTCGCCGTCGATCGAATGGCGGCGACCGTGATCGCGTACAAGTGCCACCGGCCCGATGCGGCGCGGTGCGTCTGGTTTCGACGCGATCCGCGCACTCATCGCAGCTCCTGCCGTGGACGCTGATCGGCACCGGCGTTCTGGTCGCAGGTACCGGCGGCGTGATGTTTGCGATCGACGAGGACGACGACGGGTCGAAGTTCATGTATCGCGACTCGGGTTCTACCGGCGTGGAGCTCATGGTCCCGTCGTCACCATCGACCTCGACTCGTGGCTTCGTCGGCTGGGCAGGTAGCTTCTGATGTCAGCGATAGGGCGAGGGCGGCGGCTCGTTGTCGTACCAGACGCGCACGAACTGGTGCCATCGGTTGTCGATCCATCCCTTCCGTGGAACCTCGAGCGCGACATCCTGCGAGCCGTCTTCGTTCCAGATGTTGGGAAGCACGACCGTCTCGATCTGGAACACCTTGATCCCGGGCTGCCGGATGAACTCGGCCGCGCGCGCGACCGCCTGCTCGAACGTATCGGCCCGCTCCACCTGGCGTCCGAGGAGGCCTTCTCTCGCCAGCACGTACTTCGGTACGAAATCACAGAAGTTCAGCATCGCCACTCCTCGGGGTGAATCATGTCTCAACGGTGTTAGCGAGCGGCGACTGATGGCAGCTCCATCCCTGGAGAAGTTCAGTGCGCAGGGACAAGCGCGATCGTCTGGCCGCATCGGGACCGCTCGACCGGGGCGACCTGATAGCCAGTCATGCGGAGCACCAACTGGTCGCACATTCCTCCGTCGAAGAGAAAGTCGGTCGACTTCGGGTACGGCGTCTGGCCCCACACCACCTCGACAACCTCGTCTCGGTGGTTCAGCTCTCGGTACGCGGAGCCCGCATCGAGCCGCATCATGCACACCACCTCGGCACCGGTAGGCGCCGATTCGATCTCGCACCGCGGCGGCGCGGTCTTCGATGGCGAACGATCGAGATCATGGCTCGCGATCATGATGGCCGGAATCGCGACGCCAGCAGCGACCACCGCAACAACTCCCCAGCGCACCTTCGGTTTGTCGGGCGCATCCGGCGACTCCCCAACGCGAGCTGCGAGACGCCTGCGCTCTGCATCGAGAATCTCGACTTGCTCGCGCGAGCTGACGAGCTCGGCCTGCGTGGAGTCCAGCTCGCGCTGGAGCGAATGTGCTCGATGCCAGAGTGCATCTTCGTCGTCTCGATAGTTCATGTTCGTCTCCTTCTGCGTGTCCCACACATCGTTGCCCGGTCCGTGGTCGTGTCTCGACGCGTCGTCGCCGAGCAATCGATCATTTCGACGAGAGCATGGCGATCCGGCCCATCGCCTCGTACTCCAAGCGCGCTGCCCTCTCGAGGTGCGTCGTTGCGATCGGGACGCCTTCTGCCGCCGCGAAGAATGCGCCGCGAAGCACGGCGTTCTTGATGTATCCACCGGTCATATCGAACGCCGCAGCAACACGACGCGTGTCGAGATCAGATGCGCGTGCCGCGGACTTCGGAAGCATCGCGTTCCAAAGCACTTCGCGCTGTTTGACGTCAGGAGCCGGGATTCGAACGTGGAACGCGAGACGTCGCATCAGCGCCGCATCGAGCGAGCGTGCGTAGTTCGTGGTCAACACGGCGACGCCCTTGAACTGCTCCATACGCTGGAGCAAGTAGTTCACGACCTGGTTCGCGTAGCGATCGTTGCTCGTCTTGACCTGGGTGCGCTTCGCGAATAGCGAGTCGGCCTCGTCGAACAAGAGGATCGCGTGCCCTGATTCTGCGGCGTCGAACAGAGAGGCGAGCTGCTTCTCGGTCTCGCCGATGTACTTTGACACTATCTTGGAGAGGTCGATCTGGTAGAGGTCGAGGCCGAGCTCCTTCGCCAGCAACCCGGCGAGCATCGTCTTGCCGGTTCCAGGGGGACCGGAGAACAGGACGTTGGTACCAACGCCACGTCCGACCTTATCGGCGAATCCCCATACGTCCATCACCGTGCGCCGGTGCCGAATGCGCACGACGATCTCGAGCACGACGTCGAGCTCCTCGATCGGCATCACGATATCGTCCCAGCTCTGTTTCGACTCGATCCGCGTTTCTAGCCCCGCCAGCGCGTTCTCCAGCTGCGCGCGCAACGACACGTGAACGTGCTCGATGCTCACCGCAAGCCCGCTCCCTGCCCGAGCGAGCGCCGCGGACGCTGCGGTCGCGATCCGGCCGGCGGTCAACGAGTACCGGCGAGCGCACTCTGCGACGATCCGCGGATCGGCATCGGGGAGCGCGCGCTGCCACAGCGCTGCACGACGTGACTCGTCGGGTGGCTCGATCGCGACCACGATCAGCGTCCGCCTGCTCGGCACCGGCTCGCGTGCACTGGCAAGCACCGCCCAGTCTACGTTGCCCATCAGCTCGGTCTCGACAAGATCCTCGAAGTCAGCGAGCACCTCGATACCGCGCACGACGAGGATGGCGCCGTGGAGGCGAACCTCGCGCGCGATCGCACGAAGCTGCCGGCCCAGACCGTCCCGATCGCGCCGAAGAAGTGCCGCGTGAACTTCGAGAACCGGATTGCCGGTTCGCGCGGCCGCATGCCGAAGCACGGTCGCGCGCCCGCTTCCGTCGGGACCGGTCGCGACGATCAGCGCATCCGCGCGACCGAGCCCTCGATCGATCGGCTCTGGAATCACGATGTCGAGTCGCTCTGTCACAGCGAGCACATCCTTCGCGTCGGTCAGCGATGAGATCGACCGCAGCTCGGGATCGAGCGCGAGGCGACCTCGCGCGAGCTCCAGCACGCGATCCGCGATCCTCACGCGTCGCTGCATCATCGCTTGCTCGCGATCGAAAGTGGTCTCGATCAAGCCGAAGCGCGCGAGGCGGGCGAGCATGCCATCGCCGGCGCGGCCCGCGACCATTTCGACGAGCTGCGCGTCGAGGGTTGCAACGCCGTTGGCGAGCACGCGCGCGGCGCTCGCGACGACCGGCTCGACCTCGATGCACGCAAGCAACCAGAGCACGTCGATCTCTGCGGCTGAGAGATCGAAGCGATGCGCGAGCACTTGCATCGTCCCTGCGGACGCCGGATGCAACTCCAACGGGTCGATGAGGTTCTCGATGACTTTGCCATCGAGCCACCCCGACGAGCGTCCTCGGTTGATGAGCTGTCCGATGGTCGCGAGCGCCCAGAGGTTTCGGCCGGCGAGCTCGTCGGAACATGGAACGAGATCTTGCGACATGCGCCATCCCTCGTGCCGAGCGGTTCGCGGTTGCGCCTATTTCTTGGCCGAACACGATCTCGCGAATCCACCGAGACTTCAGCACCCTGGGCAACCTGCAAGAATCTGCAGAAAGCACACAACCCAAGCCTCGACCCGCGAAAGGGAGCACTCATCAGGAGGCCTATATGGGTGTGAAGGACTTTCTCGAGGGCATTCACAAACAGCTTGGCGGCGGCCAGCAAGACACGAAGCCGAAGGTCGTCGAAATGACTCCGGTGCGGCCCGACGAATCACCGCGCTTGTGGTCGTCGGTGGTCCGGAAACCGCCGCCCGGTGTGATCGAGACGCCCGCGATCGAGTTCACGCCGAAACCGCCGGGTTCATTCGCGCTCCCTGCCCAGGTCGCCGACGATCAGCGGCGGCGCGAGGTCTGGTGGTCAGCGTTGACGAAGAAGGGAACCGAGATGGAGCTGAACCATCGCACGATGGCGGCGGCGATGAATGACCTCCGCGACGCGAAGAACGACAAGGACCTGAACGAAGGGCTGCACTACTTTCATGGCAACGATTCGGTCGACGTCTCGACGGCGACCGAACGGCAACAGGTCCCAGACCAGGGCGGCGGACAGGTCGGCGAGCTCTTCGACCGCGACACCAACCAGCTCGCCCTGAGCGATCGGGATGTGGCCGGGATGGAAGGCGTCCGTGCAGCCGTTCGTACGGGCGAAGGTGGCGTGCGGCGCGCGGACATGAGCGCGATGAGATCGGAAGCGTCGGTGAAGATCGCGGCCTCGAAGCTCGAGTCCGCGATGCTGAACATGCAGACGCTGAAGAACGAAGTCCACCGAGCCGCGCTCCACGTCGCGGCGATGGAGGAAGAAGAAGAAGCCGTGGAGAACCGCGCAACGATCGCGAAGCTCAAGGCGGAGGCCGAGGCGACAGCAGAGAAGGTGCAGAACTTCTTCGACCTGTTGTCGATGTATGGACACGCAAAAGGAGGCGCGAGCATCGGGCTCGGATCGGGTGACGCCAACGGCACCGACGCAGCCGACAAAGCGGGCGGCTTCTTCGCGAGGATCGCCGGTCACGTGAACGATGGCGAGATCGAGGATGCGGCCAACGCGCTCCAAATGAACGTCGAGCTTGCTGCCAAGTTTCAGCACAAGAGCGCAGCCCTGGAGTTGATCAACGCTCGAAACAACTTCGCCAACGGGGGTCGTGCAGTCGCCGAGGGGCTGGCCGACTACCGGAACGCGCTGACCGCGAGTCGCGAGGCCTTTGCCGAGCTCGGTCAGCGCGCCGCAGACTCCGCTGGTCCCGACGCATCGCAGAACACGCGCGAGACCATCGGCGCCATCATGGCGGCCATCCCGCTGGCCTCCGTCGCTCGCGACAAGGCGCGCCAGCTCCACGACTCCGCGCGGGTACCAGCGAGCGATGTCAACGCGGAGCTCGGACTTGGCATCGCGACCTTTCATCACCAACCCGCGGCGGAGTCGTTCGTACGCGCGAGTGCCGAGATCGCCGGCGCGAAGCGAGAGGCGGCCGAGGAGCAAGCACGCTGGGATCGCCGGTTCAGGAGTCTGCAGCTCGCTCGAGAACGAATGATCGGCCGGAAAGAGTAGATGCTAACGCGCGCTCGACTTCGAGCCTGTTCGTGGGACGAGGTAGAGCAGTTCGAGCGTTCCAAGTTCGTTTGGCGGCTTGGTCGTCTCACTTCCAAGGTCGCTCACGCCGACCATGAACAAAACGGGCTCGGCCGCGGCGATCTTGCGAGCCTCGCGCGCACATAGTCGTGGCGACGTCCAGCGGGGATCGTAGTCCGTACACACGACCTGCTTGAGCTCGAGCGTCCGCGCTTCCGGCCAGTGGCCTTCATCGCTGTGGAGCACCAGCAAGCTGCGTGTTCCGGGGTATCGCAACGTGGGACTTGGATCGTCGATCGCGACGATCGAGCCGATCCTTGCCGAGGGATTGGCCTGCAAGAAGTTCTTCAGCACATCCAAACATGCGGTCCATCCCTCGAGTCCCGCGAGCGACGGTCCGTGTTCTGGCCCCCAGATACACTCGACCTCGGTTACCGTGACCTTCCGAGGGGCGCCGCGATCGTCACCACAAGCACCGACGCACGATACCGCAATGCATAGAACCGCGAGGATCCTGCGAATCGGGACGTTGCTCTCTAGTTCTCGCCTCTAGTTCTCGCCGCCGCATCGGTTCGATAGATATCACTGGCGTTGAGCCCGTGCAGGACTCCCAGCGTGTCGTTGTACGACTCCTGCGCGACTGGCTGGCCAACGTGTAGCGTTCGGGTGGCGGATTATTGCCGCTGCGTGGTGCCGCGACGGACTTCGACGACCTCATTGGGCGCTCCACTCGATTTCAACCGGGCTTCGTGTGCGCGTCCACGACCGCTCAGAGACCTGGACCGTCGCGGCATCGTCGCGCTTCGATCGTCGGACACGTTCGGTTCTTCGGCTGAAGAATCTCGCAACCAGCACCAAGAGCTGTCGATGGGGCATCGCATGAAGCACCTCCGAACCTTCGATCAATCGTTCACCATCGAAACCGAGTGCCTCCTCGACCGCCTCCTATGCGCCGAGGCGATACACTGCCGCGTCCACCGACTCTCGGCCTTGCGCCGCGACGGACTCCTGGCAACCGTCGGCGACTACATCACCGTGTGCACCTTTATTGCCAAGGCCTGACATGCGGACCAAGACTCCTCTACCGAAACCTCCTCGTGTCGAATGGGAAGTACCCGCCTTCCTACCGTACGTTCAACCACCGCTTACCGACGCGAGCATCCGCGCCGCGGAGAAACAGCTCGGGCTTCGACTTCCAGCTGCGTACATCGCGGCGCTGCGCGAACAGAACGGCGGCTACCTGCGCTTTGGCTGGAAGAAGTACGCGAGCAGCGAGCTCTGGGGCATCGGTTCGCGGTACCCGTCGATCTTGAAAGGCTCCCTCGCCAAGCACTTCGAGGATGTGTCGGACGTGTGGCTCCCGCGCGACGCCGACAAGCTGGTCCCGTTCATGGGCGACGGTCACTGGCACATGTGCTTCGATGCTCGAAAATCGCGAGCCCATCCGGCCATCGCGTACGTCGACATCGAAAGCGAGCGCCACCGCGTTGTCGCCCCGTCGTTCGAGCAATTCCTTCATGACGCGCTGGCAACCACGGGCGACGGCGAGCCCCGTGTCGGCTTGGTAACGAGCGCGAGCTTGAAGACGGCCGCACGCCGAATCGGCGACGCCCTCGACATGACGATCACGAATCAAGGTACGTGGGCGCATGGATACGAGACGTTTCACGGTGCGTCGAAGCGTCCGGGATCCACCGCGCAGTTCTGGGTCTCTGCGAACGAGGTCGCTCGTGGATTCGCGCGCGACGACGATCACGACGACGAACATCCATTGGTCGCGCTTCCAGGGACCGCCCTGCGGTTCCCCGAGCACGCAGACTGTTCGCTGATCGTCGAGATGACCGACCTCCCCATCGAGAAGCTGATCACCGCCTGCGAGCGCGCCGGGCTATCCCCCCGCCAGCTGACTCACGAGTCCTCGTAGACAGCGAGCTCGCGTCCGCTCCGCACGCACCTTCTCGACAAGCGCGGGTGGCTCGATCGCACGCGCGTGGGGTCCCCACTCCAGGATCCACGACACGATCGGAGTGAGGCTCGACCGTTAAGGCATTCAAGGGCCACTCGCTGGAAGTCCAAAGAAGATGGACTTCGACAAGAAGGGGCCGGGCGCGCTCATGGTGAAGTTCCTTTTCACCAAGGACAAACTCGTGCTGACCAAGTACAAGACGGGTACCAAGTGAAGAGCCATTTCGCGATGCTGGCCGTTGTCGTCGGGTGTGGCGGGACTCCGTCAGCGCCGCCGGTTGCCGCGCTCCGATCGGACGGACCGTGTGATCTCGTCGCGGCGATGCTTGCCGTCGACAACGTGCACTACCAGGACTTCTATGCTGGGAAGTCTTGCGGAGAACCGATCGTCCCGATGGTCGTCGAGGTGCGTGCGTCATCACTGATGCCGCACGATACGCAATGTCCTGGGTATCGTTTCCAGCTGTATCAGCGAGCACGGACGATCGAATCTATCCTCCGGTTCGACGTGGTCGCCGATGGACCGCGTTGGCAGTTCGTAGCCACGCGGTTTCAAGCGACGCCACGTGAGGCTGCCGGTGGCGGCTTCGATTCGTCGGACTCCTATTGTTTCGTGAAGGGCGGCTTCGTCGAGCTCCAACAGGGCCGATGGCGTACGTCATATGACTTGCAACGGGCACTCCACGCCGGGAAGTAGCTTGACCATAGCTTGACCACTGCTAAGCGCTCCACCGTTCATAACGTTCCATCGATCAGCGGTTGGCGCGGGCGAGGTCGAAGCGGAGCGGGAGCCGCTGGTGATCGCTGGGTAGAATCAGGTGAGCCGATCGGCGAGCTCTGTGTTCTCGACCGGGGCGTGCTTGGGGACGAAGGGACGCACCTGAGGATGCTCTCCTGTTGCGCGAGCGCGTCGGCGAGATCGGCGAAAATCAAGGTAGTTGTCGCATGAGGTTTCAGGATGCGAGTCGTTCGGCTTTGGCGTGGTTCTCCGGGTTGAGGGTGACCGTTGCGGGGCGCTCCCACGCTCGCGTGTGTCGCGACCAGCGCTCGGGGTGACGTGCTCGTGCTCGTGCGTACGTGTCGCGTCTTGCGGCAAGGATCGCGAGGTCGTCGCCGGCGTGGCGAGCGGCGGGCGTGACGAAGCCGATGCCGCTGTGCTGATGCTCGTCGTTGTACCAAGCAACGAACTTCGCCACCCACAGCCTTGCTTGCTCGACAGACGCGAACCCACTCGACGGATACTCCGGGCAGTACTTAAGGGTCCTGAACAGCGACTCGACGTACGGGTTGTCGTCGGAGACGCTCGGTCGGCTGAACGACGGCACGACGCCGAGGCGCTGTGTCCTGCCTCGGTCGGAACGTGACGGTCACACCGCCGTGTTACGCACACGGCGTCCAGGAGACCGATGTCGAACTCGAAGCGTTCCCGCCGTCATTTCACCACCGAGCAGAAGGTG
>JAEYYV010000246.1 GCA_023428295.1 Pseudomonadota bacterium | reverse complement strand
AAGGCATTCCGTTCAAGCGCCCGCAGTCGCCGGAAGACATCGGCGAGGCGGTGGCGTTCCTCGCATCCGACCGTGCCCGCAACATCACTGCCAGCGCGGCCAACGTATCCGGCGGCCAGATGATCTGGTGAGCCTCTGCCGGCCGGGAGGCAGGCGGACAAGACGACTTCAACTGGAGCAGCATCGATGAAACTCAGATCCATGCTTGGCATGGCGAGCGCGCTCGCCCTGCTGGCAAGCGCGGGCGTCGCCCAGTCGGCGGATGTCACCGTCGCGGAATTCACCAGCCTCGACAACGAGTACTGGTCCAACTTTGACAAGGGCGCGCGCCAGGCGGCGGAGGCTCTCGGTCTCGAGTATCGCGTCCTGACCAATGGCGGCGACGCCGCCAAGCAGATCGGCAATTACGAGGCGCAGATCACCGCCGGAGCCAAGATGTTCTTCGGCCCCGCGCAGGACGTCGGCAACGTCAAGCAGATGGCCGAGAAGGTGAAGGCTGCTGGCGGCACCTATGTCGGCGTCTGGGATGCGCTGCCGTGGTTCCATCCGATCGACAACGGCGCCGACAACTATGCCTACGCCACCTACTTTACGCCGAACGGCGAGGACAACGCCTACGTTATCGCCAAGGCGCTGTTCGAGAAGATGGGCGGCAAGGGCAAGCTGGTGCACATCACCGGCTATCCGGGTTCGTCCGCAGAGATTGCCCGTACCCTCGGTGTCGACAAGGCGCTCAAGGAATATCCGGAGATCGAGCTGATCGCCCGCCAGCCGGGCAACTGGAACCAGATCGACTCGCGCCGTGTGATGGAGGACCTGATCGTCGCCCATCCGCAGATCGACGGCGTGTTCGGCCAGAACGACTCGGTCGGCGTCGGCGCCATGCAGGCGCTCGAGGATGCCGGTCTCAGCGGTATCCCGGTGGTTGGCCTCGACGGCAATGCCGAGACCATGGACCTCATCAAGGAAGGCCGCTTCTTCGCCACCATGAGCTTCACGCCGGCCTGGCAGGCGGGATACGCCTTGGTGCGGGCCTACGACGTCGCCCATGGCTGGAAGCCGAGCGCCTGCGAGCGCATGATGTACATGGGTGCGGCGCTGATCACCGCCGACAATGTCGAGGCGTATACGGGCTTCCTGGAGGGCGACAAGCTGCCCTTCGACTGGAAGAAGATGTCGCGCACGCTGAACCCGGAAGACTGGGATCCGCAGAACTACGTCTGGCCCATCGACGCCGGCGAAATGTGGCGCACGGCTGAGAAGCCGGCCGGATACGAACTGCCGGCCGAGTACACGGTCGAGATCGACGCCGGCTGCGTCGACAAGCTGAAGGCGGAATACGACGCCCACTACAAGGCGCGCATTCCGGAGTGATGACTGAAGAGGCGCGGTCGGTTCCCTGACGGAATCGGCCGCGCCTTTCGCATTCGACTGAGGAGGACGAGATGCGGTCGCCTGTCGCCCATATGCCGCGAGGCCTGTCGTGAGCAGCTTCGGTCGCTTCGCGCCGTTGCTGGTGCTGGTGGTGCTGGGTGTCGTCTTCGCGACGCTGAACCCGGTCTTCGCCACCCCCGACAACGCACGCAACATCCTCTATCTGGCGGCGATCCTGCTCGTGGCCTCCTGTGGCGCGACCTTCGTCATCCTCATGGGCTCGATCGATCTCTCGGTCGGTGCGGTCGCGACCCTGTCGGGCGTGGTTGCCGCCCTGCTCGTGCCGAAACTCGGCATCGGCGCATTGCTCGTCGCGACGCTGGTCGGGCTTGCGGTCGGCGTCATCAACGGCCTCCTCTACGTTTACCTTCGCATCCCCTCGATCCTGGTTACGCTCGGCACCGCCACCTCGCTGACGGGCGTGATCCTGTTCCTCTCCGATGGCGGCTCCGTCCCCATCCGAGACGCCGGCTACGTCGCGCTGACGCAGATGGAGGCGGTACCCTTCGTGCCGATGATCGTGGTCTACGCGATCCTGGTCTACGCAGTCTGCGTGCTGATCGGCGACCGCACGCGGTTCGGTCGCATGACGCTCGCCATTGGCGGCGACGAGCAGACGACGAAGCTGGTCGGCGTGCCGGTCGATTTCGTGAAGATCCAGGCCTTCGCGCTGTCCGGCGCGCTGTGCGGCCTGTGCGGGGCGCTGCTCGCCTCGCGCCTCGGCACGGCGACGGGCACGATGGGTGACTTCCTGATGCTGGAGACCATCACTGCGGTCGTCGTCGGCGGCACGGCGATCACCGGCGGCGTTGGCGGCGTGGCCCGCACACTGCTCGGTGTGCTGGTCGTGGCCATGCTGTCGAACGGCATGAACATCATCGCCCTGCATCCCTACCTCCAGACGATCATCAAGGGCTGCGTCATCCTCATCGCCGTGATCGCCATGAGCCGATCGCTTTCGGCACGGGAGGCGACATGAACGCGCCTCGCAAGCCGATCCTGGAGATGCGCGGCGCGGCCAAGAGCTTCGCCGGCGTCACCGTCATCGAGGGCGTCGACCTCGACATCTACCAGAACGAGATCATCG
>JAEYYV010000140.1 GCA_023428295.1 Pseudomonadota bacterium | reverse complement strand
GCCCCGACGAGATCGATCCGCGGATCAGCGCGCTCTCGCTTCCCACGGGCGACGCGTCGCAGCCTGCCGCCCCCATCGAGGGCAGCGTGGCGAGTAGCAAGCCGCTCAAGACGGGCATGCGTCGCGGCCGGAGCAAGCTCGCGATCGTCCTGTGGGTGCTGATCGGCGGCGGCGTGATCGGCGGCGGCGTGTTCGCGGGCTTCCAGATCCGCGCGATGCGCCTCGAGAAGCAGATCGCCACCGCGCGCACGCAGGCCACGGATCTCGCGAAGTCCGACACGTGGAAGGGCTGGTCGGGCGCGCGCGATCGCTTGCTCGGTATCGCGCAGGCATCGTCTACCGTCGACAATCGCGCGGCGCTCGCGCGTGCGCGCGCCGTCCTCGCCTACGAGTTCGGCGATGGCATCGCGGAGGCAACGAGCTCCGTACAGAAGCTGGCGGGGCGGGGCGGGCTCGATCTCGCGATCGCCACCGCGTACATCGCGCTCGCCGAGAGCGACGCGAAAGCCGCGAAGACGGCGGCGGACAAAGCGCTCGAGCTCGCGCCCGAAGATCCGACGGCGCTGTACGTCTCGGGACAAGCCGCGCTGCTCGCCGGCGATCACCGCAAGGCCGTCGCGGATCTCAAAGCAGCACAGGAGCGCGAGCCGCGGCCGATGTACGCCGTGGCGCTCGCACGTGCGATCTCGTCGACGGATGCGTGGAGCGATGCGCTCGGCGCCGTCGAGCGTGCGCTCGGCGCGATGCCGGATCATCCCGCAGCGTTGATCGAGAAGGCGTTCCTGCTCGTGCGCGCCGGCGTGATCGCGAAGAACAACTCGCAGACGGCCGAGATCCGGCTCGTGCTCCAGCGCTTGATCACCGAGGGCAACACGCCGTTCCCGCAACAGTCGCGCGGTGTCTCTCCGTCGCAGGTCGCGCTCGCCAACCTCGCGCTCGCGCAGATCGATTTCGCGCTGGGCGATTCGCCGGCCGCGTTCGCCGCGCTCAAGGCCGCCGCGGAGGTGCGCAGCGACGAGCAACGCTTCAGCGAGGAAGCGCTCGACACGCTGTACATGTTCAACGAGCTGCAACGCGCGAAGCCCGCAGCGATCCGCCTGTTCGCGCAGTGGCCAGCGAGCCGGCGCGCGCGCATCACGCAGGGCCAGATCCTCCTCGGGCTCGGCGAGGCACGCGAAGCGCTCGATGCACTCGACCGCAACCCCGACGTCGCCAACCTGCCGCGCGGCATGTCCGTGCGCGGCTTCGCCAAGCTCGCGCTCGCGGATACCGCGGGGGCGCGCGCGGACTTCGAGGCAGCGCTGAAGAAGGTGCCGACGCTCGAGCTCGCGCTCGTCGGCAAGGCGTGGATCGATCTCGCCGAGGGCGACATCGACGCGGCCAAGAAGGCGATCGAGCCTCGCTTCAAACCCGAGACAGCGAGCGTCGCGCTGTCCACGGTGTACGCCGCGATCCAGCGTCGCTCGGAGGATCCCAACCAGCGCGAAGCGGCCAAGGCGCTGCTCGAGAAGATCGTCGCCGGACCGCCGTACCCGGACGTGCCGCGCGCCCAGCTCGAGCTCGGCCGTCTCTATCGCGATGCTGGCAACGGTCGCGCGGCGCGGGCTGCCTTCACCGAGGCGGTCAACGGCGGCATCCTCGACGCACGCCTCGAGCTCGCCGAGAGCCAGATCGACGATCACGATCCGCAAGGCGGGCGCGAGACGCTCGACGCGATGGTGTCCGCGCTCAAGGACGCGGCGGGCCCGTCACTGCTGATCGCGGCCGCGCGAGCGCGCATGCTCGTCGGCGATCACGGGGGCGCCATCGAGCTCCTCGATCGCGCGGACAAGTCGCCGAGCGTCGTGCGCTGGCAGAGCGATCGCGAGCGCGGCCGCCTCGCGCTCCGCCGCGGCGACCTCATCAACGCGGCGCTGCTGCTCGGTCGCGCGATCGAAGCCTCCGAGGTGGACGCCGAGACCATCCTCCTCGCCGCCGATGTCGTCGCGTCGGACTACAAGGGCCAGGCAAACCTCTTGCCCAAGGTGAAGCTCGCCGCCGAGAAACACCTGAAGAACACCGCCGAAGCGAAGATCGTCGCCGGCAAGCTCGCGCTCGGGGCGGAGGACTACAAGGCGGCGCTCGAGGCGTACACGGCCGCGAACCAGCTGCTCGGCGAGAAGGCGAGTGCGCGCCGCCTGGCGCAAGCGCACTTCGGCCTCGCGGTCACCGCGTTCAACATGGACAACCAGACGGAGATGCAGCGGCAGCTCGACGTCGCCATCCCCGAGGATCCGACACTGTACGTCGCGTATCTCTACGCATCGCTCGCGGCGGACAAGAACGCGAAGAACGCGATCCTCTTCGCGGAGAAGGCGGTGCAGTACAACCCGGACTACATCGATGGCTGGGGCATGTACGGCATCCTCGCGCTGCGCCTCAATCGCAAGGCCGACGTGCAGCGTGCGATCTCGAAACTCACCCAGATCGCACCGACCAGCGACGCGCTCGCTCGCCTCACGGGCGTTTCTCCGCCGAAGTAGCGCTCCCCTTCGGGGGCTCGCCTTCGGGGGCCTCGCGTCGCGTCGACGCGGCGTCAGGACATCATCAAGACGACGGCGACCGCGGCACCCGCGGCCAGCAGCACCATCACGATGATCATCAGCGCCCACGGCAGCTTCGAGCCCTTGTCGTGTACGCCGGTGCGATCGGGCTCGAGCAAGTTCTCGAGGGACTCGATCTCGCTGTTGCTCGTGTTGTGCGGCTGATTGGAGTTGCCGGAGCGCGCGCCCTTGGTCTGCGGCGGACGCGTGTTCTTCTGCTTCGGCGGGCGCTGCCCGGGGAGCTGCGACTGGTTCAGATCGTTGGCCCAGTTCGACGGATCCACGAACGAGCTCGGGTCGAGCGACATCGCGCCTTGGTCGGGGTTGGCGGCCTCCCCGGACCCCTCGAGCAGCGAGGTCATCTTGTTCATCTCGTCGTTGATGAGCGCGTCGATCAGCGATTCCTTCGGCTCGGCCGATCGCTTGCGCATCATCTCGATCTGGGTGTCTTTCACCAGCTGCGAGATGTCGCGCGCCGTCACCTTCATGCGGCGGCTGAAGAGGTACTGCGCGAGCGCTTCGCCGAGGTCGGCGGCGCTCGCATAGCGCTCGTCGGGATCGCGAGCCAGCGCCTTACGAACGACCTGCTCGATCTCGGGCTCGATCTCCGGGTTGTGCTGCGCGATGGACGGGATGCGCGCTTGGCGCACGAGCTCGACGGTCTGGTAGTCGCTGTCGCCGTAGAACAGGCGCTTCCCGGTGAACAGCTCCCACAGGATGATGCCGACCGCGAACACGTCGGCGCGCGAGTCGACCTCGAGCCCACTCGCCGCCTCGGGCGAGAGGTAGCTGAACTTGCCCTTCACGACACCCTGGTCGGTGGACTCGATCTGCGTGTTCGCTTTGGCGAGGCCGAAGTCGACGAGCTTCACCTCGCCGTTCTTGGACAGCAGGATGTTCGGCGGCGAGATGTCACGGTGCACGATGCCGAGCGGCTGACCGGTCTCGGGGTGCTCGAGGGAGTGGGCGTAGTGCAGCGCCTTGCAGCACTCGATCATCAGGTAGATCGTGTGGGCAACGTCGATCCGCTTGCCCTTCTGCTTCTGCCGCTCGATGAGTGCCTTGAGGTTGCACCCATCCACGTACTCCATGACGAGGAAGTACGCGTTGTCCGGGGTCCTCGAGATGTCGAAGACCTGGACGATGTTCGCGTGCTGGAGGTGCAGCGAGAGCCGCGCCTCGTCGAGGAACATCGCGACGAACTTCTGGTTCTTGGTGAGGTTCGGAAGAATGCGCTTGATCGCGACGTTCTTCTTGAAGCCCTCCATCGACTCCGCCACGCCCCGAAACACCTCGGCCATACCACCGTGGTCGAGTCGCTCGGTAATCTGATAGCGGTCGCGCATCCCCGACGGGCGAAATACTACCAGAGGATGCGCCGCCTAACCAAACCCGCTACTCGGGACGATCTTCCGCCTCGACCTGTTCGCGCGCCGACTTGCATTCGAAGCAAAGTGTCGTCACGGGGCGGGCCAGGAGGCGCTTGAACCCGATGGGTTCCGAGCATTCCTCACACTCGTCGAGGGTCCCGGCGTCGAGGCGCTGCATGGCCTCGCGGATCTTGGCCAGGAGGAAGGTCTCGCGGTCGTGGAGGCGGAGCTGGGTGGAGTACACCTCCTCCTCTGTCGCCTCGTCCATGGAGTCGCGCCCGATGCGGTCCCGGTCGCGGTCCATGGTGAACTCGATCGCGGAGTGCGCGTGGTCGCCGAGTCGGGTGAGGTCCGCCTGCAAGCGGGTGCGAATCTCGTTGGTCTGCTCGGGCGTCAACATGGCTCCAGTCTACGAACCTCGATAAGGGCGTCAACGGATCTGTCGGCACCGAACGGAGGGATTTTCGTCGGTGCGCGCGAGCGCTCGATCGCACACCGTTGCGTGCTTGCGACGCGCAGGGTTTGCGGCGAAGATTCGCGATCGTCGGGCACACGACCGACGTGAACGGGCGCCGATGGTCACGCGCCGACGCGGGCATCGATCCGGTTGCACGCGATTTCGCGCGGCGAGGGCGACCGTTTATTCCCGGGAACCGCGAACCGATCGCGACGTCCAACCCGCGTTGAACCGGGAGGAATCGGGTTCCTGCCTGACACGAACCTGACGTCGTTCAGGAATGGATCGATACCTTTTCGCGTTCGTTTGACACAGACACTCAAGACGCGCACCCGCGTCACCTCGAGGAGCCGCCGTGACCACTCTGACGCGTTGGAAGCTTGCTTGCGCTCTGTTCGCCGGAATCGCCGGCGTCGCCACGGTGAAGGCACGCGAAAGCGAGCCTTCGAACAAGCCGGCGCAGACGGTCGCGAGCGCGCGCGGTTCGTCGCTACCGTCGCATCTTCGCCGTCCGATGCGCGTTACGCCCGAGGCGCTCGGCGTGTCCAAGGACGAGCTCGTGTCCACGATGCTCGCGGCGCGCTCGCTGCGCGATATCCAGCAGGTCGCCGCGAAGCTCGGCGCCGTCGGTGACGATGCGGTGATCGACCAGATTTCTCCGCTCGTCCACGACGCGCGCCGCGGCGTGCCCGAGGCGGTCCTCGGCGTGATCGGTACGATCGGCACGGAGCACGCGGTCGAGGAGCTGATCGCCTTCACCAAGGACGATCGTCCGAGCGTCCGCAACGCGGCGGTCTCCGCGCTCGGCGCGACGCAGAGCGCGAAGGCGGAGCAGCTGCTCGTCGATCTCGCACAGCGCGTGGGGCATCCGGCGCAGTCCTCGGCGATCAGCGGCCTCGGTACGCTCGGCAGTGATCGGGCGGTGGCGGTGCTCTCACAGATCGCGAAGGACGGGGACTACCAGTCGGCGCAGACGGCGACGTACGCGCTCGGCTCCGTCGGCACGCCCGCATCGCGCGCGGTGCTGCGCAAGCTCATCGATGGCGAAGGACGGATCGCGTCGATCGCGCTGTCGATGATCGACCAGGTCGACGATGGCCTGCTCGCGCGCCTCACGGAGATCGTGAAG
Source organism: Pseudomonadota bacterium (assembly GCA_023428295.1). Classification (GTDB taxonomy): domain Bacteria; phylum Myxococcota_A; class Polyangia; order Haliangiales; family Haliangiaceae; genus JABFXX01. Next base: position 4,300 of record JAEYYV010000140.1, on the reverse strand, counting down.
TCGGGCGATCAACAGCTCATCTCGGGAGCTCTCGCCGCGCTCGGCAAGGCCGGCGAGGATGGCCTCCCCGTGCTGCGCGAGGCTGCGCTGCATGGCTCGTACAGCACGCGCTATCAGGCGGTCAGCGCCATCGGCGAGATCGGCGGCGCCGAGGCGACGACGATCCTCGGCGAGATCCTGCGGACCGGTGATCGCTCGAGCGCGACCGCCGCCGCGCAGGCGCTCGCGCAGAACGGTGGACCCGAGGCGCGCGAGCTGCTCATCGAAGCGGCGCTCGGGGACCGCGCGCAGATCTCGGGAGCGCTCGCGCAGCTGGCGCAGCTCGAGGGCGAGGACGTCGATCAAGCGTTGCTCTCGATCATGAAGTCGGGCTCGTCGGCCGAGCGTCGCGCCGCGCTGCCGCGCCTCCTCAAGGCCGGCAACGAGGACGCGCTCCGCTTCGCGATCGATCTCGCGGGCAAGGGCTCGCGCAACGAGAAGGACGAGGCGATGCGCCTGCTCGCCGACTCGGCGTCGCCGCGCGCGTTCGATGCGCTCGTCGACATCGCCGGCAAGACGCGCGGCAACACGCGCGTGAACGCGCTCGACCTGCTCGCGAACGCGCGGCCGTCGGATCCGGCGGTCTCGCAGCTGCTCAGCGACTCGCTGTTCAGCGGTCGTCGCGACGAAGCGAACTACGCCGCAATGGTGCTCGGCCGCATCGGTACGCAAGACGCGCGCGACGCGTTGATCTCGGCGCTCCGCGGTAACGACAAAGACCTCGCGGGCGTGGCGGCAAGCACGCTCGGCAACATGGGCATGAACGAGCAGGTGAAGTCCGCGCTGATCGCGGCGGCGCGCGAGAACCCGGCGGTCAAGGCGCAGGTGATGCAGCAGCTCGTGCAGTCGGGCGCCCCCGAGGGCCTTCGCTTCGCGCAGGAGATGCTCGACAGCAAGGACCCCAACGCGGTCTCGGCGATCTACGCGCTGGCGGGGCAGGGCACCGAGGCGGCCCGCGCGCTCGTGCTCCGCGCGATCGAGTCCAAGGATCCGAGCGTGCGCATGGCGGCGATCAGCTCGCTGATGCAGAACCCCGACGAGCACACGACGAACAAGCTGATCGATCTCACGCGTGACAGCGACGCATCGGTCCGCGCGACGGCGCTGCAGACGCTGGGGCAGATCGGCAGCGAGCGTGCGCAGCAAGCGATCATCGACGCCACGCGCAGCGGCAAGCCGGAGGATCGCATCGCCGCGATCTCCGGCCTCGCCTCGATGGACGACCCGCGCGCGAGCCAGCAGCTCGCCGCGCTGATGCTCGACTCCGATCCGCAGGTCGCGCAGACCGCCGTGTACTCGTCGTACAACGGTGGTCCCGAGGTCGACACCGCGCTCCAGCAGATCCTGAACGACGGGCGCGCGACCGATCAGATGAAAATGGCGGCGGCGAGTCAGCTCCGTACGCGCGGCACCGATCTCGACGACGCGATGGAGAAGAAGGTCACCGCGCTCGTCGGTCAGTCGTATGGCGGCTATGGCTACGGCGGGTACATCGTGCACCGCGATATCTACTAAGCCGCAGCGCGTAGCCGCAGCGCGTAGCCGCAGCGCGCCGACCGCAGCGCGAACGAATCTCCGCGTGATGGCGAATCAGGCGCCGGCTTCGGCGACGAGCTGCTTGATCGCGATCTTCTCGAGCCAATCGGTGATGAAGGCCGCGTACTCGGCGGTCTCTTCCTTCGTGTCGGGCGGCGGGAACAGCGTGACGCCGTAGATCGCGTTCTTCGCCTTGAGCTTCTCGTACGTCGCGAACACCGCCGCGGCGGTCTTCGGGCCGATGAAGCCATCGACGTCGAGCTTGGAGAAGCCGACCACGCCGGCGAGCGTGTTCAGCGTGCGCTGCAGCTGCAGGAACTGATCGTGGACCGCGCCCGCTCCGTACGCGATGTCGCCCTTGATGTTCCAGTCCTTGCCCTGGCCCTTCTCGTAGACCTTGTACGGGTTCACGGCGAGCGTCTTTGCGGCGGTCGAGTGGAGCCAGTCGCGGATGCGCGCCGCGTACTTCGCGACGTGGTCGGGACCGTCATAGGTGAACTCCGCGGGAACGAGCAGCGAGTTCTTCGCGAGCACCGCGTCGACCGTCTTCTTCACGGCGTCCGCCGTCTTGGGACCGATGAGGCCGTCGACGACCACCGGCTCGAAGTTCACGGCCTGCGCGTACTGGTTCAGGTCGGCTTGTAGCGAGCGGAACTGGGAGCGCGTCTCGCCCTTCGCCGACACCGTGTTTCCGTTCTGCGTCCAATCCTTCAGCTCTTCCTTCATCATGCGCGGACCGTAGCGGGGATTGCCGGGAGCATGAAGTCACTCCCGCGCCCGATCGGTTCCGCTATGCTGCACGGCGCGTGAAGGTCGCCACTCGCATCACCGTCGCGACGGCGGTCGTCGTCGCGATCGCGTCGGCGACGTACGCGGCGTTCGATCTACGCGCGCGTGTCGCCGAGCGCGGTGCCGCCGTCGAGCGCGAGGCACGCGCCGTCGTCAACACGCTGCGCGTCTCGCTCGAGAACGAGGCGAACAACCTCACGCGCGACGTGCGCTATCGCGCGGACCAGCTGCGACGAGAGCTCGAGGAGGTCGATCGCAAGCTCGTCGAGCTCGGCGAGCCAGACCCCACCGAGCCGGAGCCGGAGACCGACCCCGACCCCGAGCCCGCGCGGCCCGGTACGCCACCGTCCCGGCCGACTCGGCCCGCGCCTACGCCCGCGCCACCCTCGACCAGCGAGACGGTCGCCGAAAAGCGGGCTCGCGAGAAACGCGAGCGCACCGATCTCAAGCGCCAGCGTGCGGACCTGCAGGCACGCTTCGCCGCGATCCGTGGTGCCGCGGGTCTCGGGCGTCCGGTCGAGCTCGGCATCGCCTACAAACCACCGAGCGCGAGCCAGCTCCGCGAGCTCGGTCGCGCGTCGATGAACTGGCGCATCGTGGTCCTCCCGCGCGCGCGGGCAGGCGAGGTGCCCACCGCCGGACCGCCGAGTGACGACGGCGTCTCGCCCGCGCAGCTGCGCCGTCTCACCACGCTGATCGATTCCCCGCGCTCGCTGTTCACGGACATCGAGGGCGACCAGTACTTCTACACGGTCGCTCTCCGCGCCGCCGGCGAGCGCGAAGAGGATCGCGCCGTCCTCGGCATGCTCGAGATCTCCACGTCCGCCTCCGCCTTCGACGCGACCGGCGCCGACTACTCGCGCGCGCTGATCCTCATCGTCCTCATCGTCCTCGTCACGACCGTCATGGTCGGCGCGCTGGCCTCGCGCTTCGTGAGCCGCCCGATCACCAAGCTCCTGCGCGGCATCGACGACGTCGCGAAGGGCGACCTCTCCCACGTGATCCTCTCGGAGCGCGACGACGAGATCGGCGCCATCGCCACGCGCTTCAACGAGATGACCTACTCGCTCCGCGAGTCACGCACGGAGACGTCGCGCGAGAACGAAGCCAAGCTCGCGCTCGAGCAACGCCTCGGCCAAACCGAGAAGCTCGCCACCATCGGTCAGCTCGCCGCCGAGATCGCCCACGAGGTCGGCACCCCGCTGAACGTGATCGCGGGCCGCGCGCGCTCGATCCAGAAGAAGGCCAAGGACCCCGAGGCCGTGGAGAAGAACGCCGAGATCGTCGCCGAGCAAACCGCGCGCATCACGCGCATCATCCAACGCCTCCTCGACTTCACGCGCCGCAAGGTCGGCGGCACCGAGCGCCACGCGGTCAACTTGAACGAGCTCGCCGCTTCCACCGTCGAGCTCCTCGCGGGCCAGTTCTCCACCGCCAAGGTCCGCACGCGCGTCGACAAAGAGAGCGAGCTGCCCAAGATCCCCGGCGACGCCGACCGTCTCCAACAGGTCCTCATCAACCTGCTGCTCAACGCCGTCCAAGCCATGCCCGACGGCGGCTCCCTCTCGATCGAGACACGCACGGTCTCGCGCACGCGCCCGGGTCTCGAGACCGGCGCCGATCAGCGCTTCGTGCGCTTCTCGGTCGCGGACACGGGCATCGGGATCCCCGACGAGATCAAGGACAAGATCTTCGATCCGTTCTACACGACCAAAGAAGGATCGGGCGGCACCGGCCTCGGCCTCGCGGTGTGCTCGGGCATCGTCAAAGAGCACGATGGGTGGATCGAGGTCGAGAACGGCCCCGCGGGTGGCAGCGTGTTTCGCGTGTACCTGCCGGCGTCGTGACCTTCGCGGCTCGCGCCCGGCTCATGTGAGCGACGGCCACCATGTGCCGTCGGCGCCTAACCGTTAGTTCGTCGTGAGCGGTGTGGTGG
>JAEYYV010000097.1 GCA_023428295.1 Pseudomonadota bacterium | reverse complement strand
GTCCTCGATGCCGCGGGCGCGCCCGCGACGCTCGTCAAGAAGCCGGCGGATCCGCACGGAATGCACTGCGGCCTGGGCCTCTACTGGCTGACGCCCGAGGTGATCGAGACGTTCGCCGACGCGCCGGTGAACCCTCGCACCGGCGAGCGCGAGATCACGGCCGCGCTGTCGTTCGCGATGACGTCGACGCGGTTCGGCGCGTGGGACTTTGTCGGGCGCTACTTCAACCTCAACACCGCCGAGGATCTCGCCGATGCCGAGGCGGCGCTGTGAGGCGACCGCTCTACGTCTACTACTATCCGGCGCACCATCGAACCGAGAGCGGCTGGTTCGAGTGGGATCTCGTTCGCGCGGCCCAGCCGTGGTTCGACGGTCACGCAAAGCCCGACGTGCCCGCGTGGGGCGAGCTCGACGACTCGCTGCCGAGCACGCTCGTCCGGCAAACGCACGCTGCGGCGTCCGCCGGGATCGATGGCTTCGTGTTCGACACGTGGTGGCGCCCCGACGGAGCCACGCTGTACGGCGAGACCCTGCGCGATGCGGTGTTGCCGGCCGACGCGGATCTTCCCGCGGGCTTCAAGCTCGGCGTCATGTGGTGTCCGGTGTGGCCGCGCGTCGCGTTGCCGGTGGGCATGAGCGATCCGTCGACGGCGCAGGGCACGGATCGCCTGTTTCCGTTCACGGCGTCGGACTTGCTCGCGCTCCTCGATTACCTGCTGCCGTACCTCTCGCACCGCCGAGCGATTCACGTCGACGGCCGTCCGCTGCTCGCCGTGTTTCACGCGTGGCGGATCGCCGCCGAGCTCGGAGCTGGCGCTGCCGACGCGATCGCGACGCTGCGCGACCACGCGCGCCGTCGCGGCTTGCCGGGCCTCTATCTCGCCGGTTGTATCAACACGCCGGCCGATGTCGCCGCGCTCGCGCCGATCGGACTCGACGCGCTGACCTCGTACGTGTGGTGGCCCGAGTGGAACGGCCCGCCGCGCCAGGACTACCGCGCGCTCACCGCGGCGCGCGTCGCCGATTGGACGCGTGTCGCGAATGCGCTCGCCGTTCCGTACCTCCCGTCGATCGCCGCCGGATGGGACGCCACGCCGCGCGGCACGCGCGAGTGGGATGGCCAGCGCATCGGCTTCCCCTGGACGCCGATCGTCGAGGGCGCGACGCCGGACGCGGTAGCGCACGCAGTCCGGCGTGGCTTCGCGTTTCTCGACGAGCGCAGCGCTCCGATCGATCACCCGGTGCTCGTCGCTTCGTGGAACGAATGGAGCGAGTCCCATCGCCTCGAGCCGTGCGAGCGATGGGGCGACGGCTTCTTGCGCGCACTCGCCTCGGTTCGCTAGCGGAGCGGCACCACGAAGCCCGCGGGATCGCGCCGCGCGAGTACGTGGTTCGTGGTGGGCGTATCGCGCAGCGGCTCGACGCAGAGCTCGGTACCCTCGGGACGCAGATCGAACACGCAGAAGCCTTCGCCGCGAAGCCACGCGAACACGTCGGTCGTGTCCTCGTCGAGCGCGCGCAGCGCGGTCGCGTGTAGCTCGATGACGAGCGTGGGATCGCAGCGCGCGAGGAGCGTCTGTCCGCCGCGCAGGACGCGCAGCTCGAATCCCTCGGTGTCGATCTTGATCAGATCCGCACGCTCCACGCCGAGGCTGTCCATCGTCGTGATCGCGACCTCGCTCGTCGACGATGGCCCGCCAAGAGCCTCGGGAACCAGTGATCGCAGCATGGAGTCACCATCGCCGAACAGCGTCGCGCGGCCGACGCGATCGCCGATCGCGGTCTCGATCACGCGCACGCGCGCATCCGTCATCGCCCGCAAGCGCGCCGCGCTCGCCGGGGACGGCTCGCAGGCGATCACGCTCCCCGTCGGACCGACGAGCGATGCGAACAGCATGGTCCACGCGCCCACGTGAGCGCCGATGTCGAGAACGGTTGCGCCCGGGCGAACCAACGCACGCACGAGGCCGAGCAAGTGCGGCTCCCACGCGCCGAGGCGGATCATCACGATCGAGGTCCAATCGCCCAGGTCGACGCGCACGCGGCCGCCCGGGACGTCGAGCGTGATCTCGCGACCGGCGAGCGCCGCGCACAGCGCGACGAGGTCGGGCTCGGGAGCACCGGGTGCGTACAGCTCGCCGATCGCCCGGACGAGCGAAACATCGTCGAGCGCTCGCGACAGAGAAGGCGGCACGTCGCGCGATGGTACTTCATCGCGACTTCTCGATACTCTCGAGGTCATGCGAACGCTCTGTGCTCTCGCTCTTGTTGCATGCGGTTCGTCCGCGCCGCCTGTCTTGGAACCGGCGCCCGCTACATCGACAGAGAACGTCGAGATCGCCGACGGCGCGCAGCCGCTCGTCGACGCGTGGGCCGAGTCACTCGGTGGTCGCGACGCGATCGGCAAGCTCGGCACGGTTCACATGACGGGCGACTGCACGATCCAGGGCCGCGCGTGCACCTTCGAGTCGTTCGCGTCTCCCAACGGCGAGGTGCGTTTCGATCTCGCGTTCGTCGACGGTGGCGGCTTTGCCTCCGCGTTCGACGGCGCGATCGCTTGGCACAGAGACGGCGATGTCGTCACCGAGGGCGCGGGCGCAGATCTCGAGACCGTCCGTCGATCTGCGTTCACGTCGAGCTTCTCGATGTTCTTCCAGGATCGTCTGCGGGGGAGCATCACGCGCGACGGTGCGAGCAGCATCGCGATTCTCCCGCGCGACGTGACCACGCCGATGATCGTGCGCTTTCGCAGCGACGGCCTGCCAGTGTCGGCGGAGTCGCCCGGCTTCCGCGTCGTGTTTGGCGGCTGGACCGAGTACCTCGGAGTGCAGACGGCGAGCACGTGGACCTCGGGACCGAACGGCACCGAGAACACGTTTCGCCTCGCGTCGATCGATGACGCGCAGGGCTCGTACGCAAAGCCGCAGTAGCTACGGCGTGACGTGCACGAGCAGGGCTTGCGCGCCGCCGGCCACACGTCCGTCGCGCTCGTAGCCCGTTGATCGTGCGGGTCAGACGCGAGCGTGGTGCGCGCGGCGATTCATCAGCTTGCGGATCACGAACGGCGCCGCGGCCGTCGCCAGCGCACCGAGTGCGGACGCGCCACGGTGGTTGTTGACGCCGTTGACGATTCCGCCTCGCCGGCGCCGATCGAACAAGCCGAGAAATCCCGAGCGACGACGACCCATCAACAAATTCGAGAGTAGTGACAGCATGGATTGATGAGGGTGCATGTCGCGTTCCGGCGCGGCGCCCCGAGCGGTGCGGTGATTGCACCACCTGATCGCATGTGGATCGTCCTCGGCATTCTTCTGTTTCTTGGGTGGATCATGTTGAAGCTCGTGGTCGGCGTGACCTCGTTCGCCGTTCACGCGCTGATCGTTGTCGCGTTGATCGCGCTCGTCGCGCACTTCATGCTCGGGAGACGCGGGCGCGCGGTGGGGTAGCGACGGAACCGCCGTCGCCAAACCGAGCGACTGGGCCGACGTGATCGAGCGCCCGGGTGATCGATCCGCGCTGCCCTCGGCGCGAGATAACGCGCCCGAGGTCGTGACCAAGGTCAGCGCGAAGAAGGCGACCGCGACGGCGAAGAAGGAGCGTCCGAAGAAGACGAAGGCCAAGAAGGCGTCTCGTCGTGGCAAGCAGACGCGTCGCTAGAGGCAGTCGATCGGCTGCGCGCCGATCGCGAGCTCGTCGGTCCACAGATCGTTGATGCCGCCGACCACCGCCGTGAACAGACCGGCGTGCACGTTGGCGATGCCGCCCATCGGTTGCGTGTCGACGTTGTCGAGGCGCGCGGCGGGGGTTCCGTCGACCCAGGTCTCGACCGTTGCCGAGCTGCCGATCGTCATGCGCAGCTGCACGCAGAACCAGCGATCGAGTGGCATCGGGACGTCGGATATGTCGAGCGCATCGTCCTTGGACGCGGAGACGTCGATCGCGCCCTCCGTCGCTCCGAAGATCACGCCGAAAAACGGTGTGATCGAGCCGATGAGATGGATCGTGGCGATCGATCGGGCGGGGTTGCTCGACGGGAAGTACAGATACCAACGCGCGTACAGCTCGCCGCTCTCGATCGACGGTAAGACGCCGCCGATGGCCCACGACGCTTCGGGCGCCTGGGTGGTGCGCGCATGCAACGACGTCTCGCCGCGAAAGACGCGCTCTCCGTCGATCCGGACGAAGCCCGGCGCCGTCGTCTCGGCGGTGCCCAACTTGGTCACGTTCTCGAAGCTGTCGCAGAACAGGATGCCGGGCAGATCCTCGCACGCGACCTGCGTTGCATCCGGGGTGGACGCGTCGGAGAGGGCGGCGTCGCTCGCCGTGTCGTCAGGAGCAAACCCGATGCGACCACACGCGCAGACGACAACCAGCGCTCCAGCGATCCACACGCCGCGATCGTACACGCATCACGCGCGAGCGAGGATAAAGAAGTACGGCTGCTTCACGCCGCGCAGGTCCATCGCGCCCAGGAGCGTGTTGTCGTCGACGCGGCGGAACACGTCGATGATCGGCAGGTGATCGTAGATCATCGACGCGGTCGTGACGCCGCGATACTCGAGGTTGCGCAGACGAGCGCGTGGCTTGTCGGTGCGCAGCCATGGCTCGAACAGTCCGAGGAGCGGACGCGTGCGTGCGGCGATGGCGCGCGGCATCGCGGCGACGAGGCGAAGCGGAACGCGGCGCGGCTCCATGGAGAACAGCGATCCGTTCACGGAGACGAGCAGCGGGTGCACCTTCTCGAGCGTCTCGAAGCGCTTGCCGTACCAGCCCGAGTGCTCGAGCACACCGTCCATCGGATGCCCCGTCGCCAGCTCGCGTCCCTTCCATGTACCGAGGATGTCCTCGGCGCGAACGGCGGGCAGGGCGTCGAACAGCGCGAGCGCGTCGTCCGTCGTGGTGCGGGGTTCGAGGGCGGCGAGACGCGCGAGGGACATCGGTGCGACCGTAACGTCAACGTGTCGGCGTGTGAAGCCCGTGCGATCGATGCGCGTGCGCGGCGCCGTGGCGTGATATGCGGAGCGCATGAGATTCGCGCCGGTTCTCGTCGCTGTTGCAGCGTGTAGTGGTGGTCCTCGTGCGGTCGCGCCTGTCGAGACCACACCGCCGCCTGTGGAGGAGGCGCCGCCCGCGCCCGTCGATCCGCACCTTGCTGCGCGCAAGGCGTACTCCAATCCCGGTGGCATGTGGATGCCGCAGCAGATGACGCTACCCGGGCACGCCAAGACGTTCGCCGAGCTCGGCGTGAAGATCGACCCCGCGGCGCTCGCCGATCCGCTGTCGGCGCCGCTCGCCGCGATCGTGCGGCTCAACGGTTGCTCGGCCTCGTTCGTGTCGCCCGAGGGGTTGGTAGTCACAAACCATCACTGCGTGCAGGGCGCGCTGCAGGTGAACAGCAAGCCCGAGAACAACCTCGTCGAGAACGGCTTCCTCGCGAAGACCAAGAGCGACGAGGTCCCGGCGGGACCCGCCGAGCGCGTGTTCGTGGCGCAGGAGCTCACGGATGTGACCGCGGCGGTGCGCGAGAACCTCGAGGCGATCGCGGATCCGATCGCGCGCAAGGATGAAGTCGACAAGCGCGTGAAGCAGCAGATCGCCGCGTGCGAGAAGGATCGGCCCGGCGTGCGCTGCAACGTGGCGGCGTACTTCCGTCGAGGAACGTACGTGCTCATCGCGGAGCTCGAGATCCGCGACGTGCGGCTCGTGTACGCGCCGTCTCGCTCGGTCGGAAACTATGGCGGCGAGATCGACAACTGGCAGTGGCCGCGTCACACCGGCGACTTCTCGTTCTATCGCGCGTACGTCGGGCCCGACGGAAAGCCCGCGGACTACTCGCCGAACAACGTCCCGTTCCGGCCCGAGCACTTCTTGAAGGTGTCCGATGCCGGACTCTCGCCGAGCGACTTCGTGATGATCACGGGGTTCCCCGGACGCACCACGCGGACCAAGACCGCGAGCGAGGTGAAGCACGATGTCGAGTGGTACTACCCGTACGTCATCGAGCTGCAGAAGCAGCGCTACGCGATCGCGGAGGCGCATCTGAGCGCGCCCGGCGAGACGGCGATCAAGGCAGGCGTGCTCAAGCAGCGTTCGCAGAACGTCTTGCAGAAGGCGACGGGCGTGCTGAAGGGCCTCACGTCGGGGGACCTGTTGCAGCGCAAGAGCGAGCTCGATGCAAAGGTCCGCGCGTGGGCGTCGCAACCGGGGCGCGAGAGGCAGGCAGCCGCGATCGCGAAGCTCGAGGAGCTCGTCGCCGCCGAGCAGCGCACCGCGCACGCCGACGCGGATCGAACCTTCACGTTTCACAGCTCGTCCCAGCTCCTGAGCAGCGCGATCTCGTTCCTGCGCTGGGCGGACGAGCGAGCCAAGCCGGACGAGCAGCGCAAGCCGGGCTTCCAGGACCGCGACCTGCCGCCCGCCCGCTCCGCGCAGAAGCAGCTGACGAAGCAGTACGACGCCACGCTCGATCGCGCGCAGCTTCGCCTCGCGCTCGTGCGCTCGCTCGCGCTGCCTGCGGTACAGCGCGCGTGGTTGCCGCTGCTCCTCGGCGTGAAGGCAACGGCGGCGATCGACGAAGCGCTGATCGACAAGACGCTCGACGCTTGGTACCGCACGTCCAAGCTCGCCGACGAGAAGCTGCGCATCGAGCTCCTCGAGAAAGGCGCGTTCGGAAAGCTCGCGGCCAACAAAGATCCGTTCATGCAGGCGGCCGCGCGCGTGTGGAAGATCTACAAGGCCGAGGAGAAGATCGCGGACACGATGGTCGGCGAGGCGCTGCTCGTCGCGAACGTCTATGCGGACGCGATGCGCGACGTGCTCGGCGGCCTGCTCGCCCCCGACGCCAACTCCACGCTGCGCATCACGTACGGCACCGTGAGGGCATTCAAGCCGGGCGACCCCGCGTTCACGACGGGCGCGGAGATCCTCGCGAAGGACACGGGCAGCGATCCGTTCGATGCGCCGGCGCCGCTGCTCGCCGCGCTCCGCGAGAAGAAGTACGGCCCGTACGCGAACGCGCACGGCGAGCTACCCGTGAACTTCCTCAGCGACCTCGACACGACGGGCGGAAACTCGGGCTCCGCGGTGCTGAACGATCGCGGCGAGCTGGTCGGACTCAACTTCGACAGCACGCTGCAGGGCGTGGCGTCGGATGTCGTGTTCGATGGCGCGAGCGTGCGCAAGATCCACGTCGACGCGCGCTACATGCTGTGGGTCATGGACGCCGTCGACCACGCGGATCACCTGATCACCGAGATGGGCCTCGCTCCACGGATCTGAGAGCGAAGTCCTCGTCGATGTAGCCGCCAACGTCAGCGGCCAGTCGACGAGCCGCTGCTCGCGGTCGACACTCGCGCGGCTATGTCGTGAACTTCTCGTCGCGCATGTGATGCCTGCGGGAGACACATGCGCGACGCAGTCTCGGCACGCCGCGTGAAGTCACTCGCGCGCATGCAAACGATCGATCGGGACCAGCTCGACAACGTGACGGGTGGCGGGAACTTCTTGGCCGGCCTCCAGCAGGTGCTCGGCTTCTTCCAGTCGCCTGGCTTCCAGCAGATGCTGGGCGGCCTCCAGAGCATCCTCGGCGGCTTCGCGCAGCTAGGGCAGGGCACCGCCGCACCAGCGCCCGGAGCCGACGCAGCACCGAGCGCGGGATCTGCGCAACCGGCGCCCGCTGCACAACCGCAAGGCTAAGGGCTACTGCAGTCGACGGGGATGTACGACGGGATCGTGCAGATCGAGATGCGGAAGTCGAAGGTGCCGGTGAACACGCTGCACCAGTCGTGAACGGTGTCGTGATAGCTCATCCCGGGCTCGAGCCCAAGGATGATCGGGACGTGGTTGAACGGATCGATCTTGGCCACGTCGCACTCGGTGTCGCCGACGTTGATCCAGTTGACCTGGAACGAGGTGCCGGCTGGAACGTCGATGCGCGGCGGCATCGCCGTCAGCACGCAGGTGTTGTGGCAGTCGATGCGGAGATCGAGGACGGCCGGGAACGCATCGGGCATGGGCGGCGTGTCGATCGCGGCGTCCGCCGGGGCCGCGTCCTCGAGCGCGCTGGTGCCGTCGGTCGGATCGGCATCGCTCGGCGCGACGGGCGCATCGTCGAGGCTGCGCGTGCCCTCGTGACCGCAGCCGGTCAGGAGGAGAACGAGTGTCAGCGCGCGACGCATGAGGGTCCGGACGGACGATATGGTACCTGGTCGCATCGATGCCGAAGAAAGCGAAGTCTCCCGCGAAGAAGCCGGCTGCGAAGAAGCCGGCTGTGAAGAAGCCTGCGAAGAAGCCGATGCCGAAGGCCAAGACGGGCGAGGTCGTGTACCTCTCGGGCGGCAATCCGCAGATCGCGAAGGGTTACGGCGAGGCTCCGATCCAGGCGTACATCGCCGCGATGCCAGGGTGGAAGCGCGGCGTCGGCGAGCGGATCGACGCGATCGTCAACGCCAACGTTCCCGGTGTGAAGAAGGCGGTGAAGTGGAACTCGCCGTTCTACGGCATGGAGGACGACTACTACTTCCTGTCGTTCCACGTGTTCGATCGCTACGTGAAGCTCACGTTCTTCCGCGGCGCCGAGCTCGATCCGCAGCCGCCCGATACGTCCAAGTATCCCGCCGTGCGGTACTGGAACGTTCACGAGGGCGAGCTCGACGAGAAGCTGCTCGCGACGTGGGTGAAGCAAGCCGCGGCGCTGCCCGGCGAGAAGATGTAGTCAGTCGCCGCGCAGGTACTGCGCCGTGATCGACGTCGTGGACGTCACGAGCGCGGCGGGCGGTCCTTCGAAGACGATCGTGCCGCCCTTGCTGCCGCCGTCGGGACCGAGATCGATGATCCAATCCGCGTGGCGGATCACGTCGAGGTTGTGCTCGATGACGATGACCGTGTTTCCCGCGTCGACGAGGCGATCGATGATCGCGAGCAGGTGCGTGATGTCGCTCATGTGCAGGCCGGTCGTCGGCTCGTCGAGGACGTAGATGCTGCCGCTCTTGTGCAGCTCGCTCGCGAGCTTGATGCGCTGACACTCACCGCCGGACAGCGTGTTGAGCGGCTGGCCGAGTGTGAGGTAGCCGATGCCCACGTCGCGCATCGCGCGCAGCTTCTTGATGATCGCGGGCGGCTTCTTGGTGCGCGCGCCGGCGCCCTCCTCGAAGAAGGCGAGCGCCTCGGTGACGGTCATCGCGAGGAAGTCCCCGACATCCTTTCCGCCGAGCTTGTAGGCGAGGACTTCGTCTTTGAAGCGTCGGCCCTGGCACGTCTCGCACGGCGTCTTCACACCGTCGAGGAAGGCGAGGTCCGTGTAGATCACGCCGAGGCCGTTGCACGCCTCGCACGCGCCTTTGGAGTTGAACGAGAACAAGCCGGCGTCCACGGCGTTTGCGTCGGCGAGCTCTTTGCGCAGATCGTCCATCGCGCCCGTATACGTCGCGGGCGTCGAGCGGCTGGACGTCCCGATCGCGGATTGATCGATGACGACCGCCTCGGGATGCGCGGGCACGAAGCACTCGTGGATCAGCGAGCTCTTGCCGGAGCCGGCCACGCCGGTGATCACGCTCAGCACGGCGGTGGGGATATCGACGCTGACGTTCTTCAAGTTGTTGGCCCGTGCGTTCTTGATCGAGAGCGTGCCGGTCGGCTTGCGCGGCGTGTCCTTGATCTTCGACTCGCGGAACAAGTGCGTCGCGGTCAGCGTCGTGGCCTTCTGCAGCTCCGCGTACGTGCCTTCGAACACGATCGTGCCGCCGCGCGTGCCGGCGTGCGGCCCGACATCGACGATGTGATCGGCGATCTCGATGACGTCCGGATCGTGCTCGACGACGAGGATCGTGTTGCCCTTGTCGCGCAACGCACGGAGGAGCTCGCCGAGGCGATGCACGTCGCGCGGGTGGAGGCCCACGCTCGGCTCGTCGAAGATGTAGAGCACGTCGACGAGGCTCGAGCCGAGGTGCTTCACCATCTTCGTGCGCTGCGACTCGCCGCCGGACAGCGTATCCGTCGGACGTTCGAGCGAGAGGTACCCGAGCCCGATGTCCACGATCGCGGAGAGCCGCTCGACGAGCGTCTTGGTGATCGCTTCTTCCACCTTGCCCGCGCCCGAGAGCTTCTTGACCCACGGCAAGAGGTCCGTGATCTCCATCGCCGCGCACTCGGCGATGTTCTTGCCGGCGATCTTGCTCGCGAGCGCGGCTTGGTTGAGTCGCGCGCCGTTGCACGCCTCGCACGGGCCCATGATCAAGTAGGGCTCGACCTGCTTCTGCGTGCGCTCGGACAGCGTCTTGATATCGCGCTTGATGTACGCGCGCGTGAACTTCGTGATGATGCCCATGAACGTGACGTTCATCGGCGCGCCGTTGAAGCTTGCTTTGACCTTGCGCTCCGGGCTGTGGAGCAAGAGGTCCATCTCTTCCTCCGTGAACTTCGAGAGCTTCTTGTTCGAGTCGAACAGGCCGCTCGACGCGTACATGTTGTTCTCCCACGTCGCGAACACGGGGACCTGCACCGCACCCTCGGACAGCGACTTGGTCATGTCGAGGAAGCCATCCGACTTGACGGACAGCTTGCGGCCGAGCCCGTTGCAGTCGAGGCACATGCCCTGCGGATCGTTGAACGAGAACGCGTTCGCGTAGCCCGCGTGTGGCTTGCCGAGGCGCGAGAACAGGAGGCGCAGCACCGTATAGATGTCGGTGACGGTGCCGACCGTCGAGTGCGAGCCACCGCCGAGCCGCTTCTGATCGACGATGACCGCCATGTTCAGGTTCTCGATCGCATCGGCCGCGGGAGGCGGATACTTCGGCAGGAAGTTCCGGATGAACATGCTGAAGTTCTCGTAGAGCTGCCGCTGCGCTTCGGTCGCGATCGTGTCGAAGACAATCGACGACTTTCCGGATCCGGAGACGCCGGTGAAGATCGTGATCGCGTGCTTGGGGATCGTCAGGTCGACGCCGCGCAGGTTGTTCTCGCGCGCGCCGCGGATCTCGATGCTGCTCGTCACGGCCGCGTTATGGCACAGTCGCGCGTCGTGAGTTGCGTCGTCTGTGGCGATGCACGCGCAACCGATCGCGACGGCAGACGTTTCCGTTGACCGTGCGCCCGTTCGGCGCACTTCGCCATGTGGGCGCTGCGCCGTCGCTGCCGCGCGAGGACATCTGCGCGGTGTTCCGCACAGGCTAGCGCTGGTACAACCGCGCCATGCGCACCGCGTTTGGTTTCGGTTTCGCTCTGTTCGTCGCGTGCAAGACCGCGCCGCTACCGCCGCCCGTCGAGGCGCCACCATCCGTCACCGCCGAGCCGGCACCGCCACCGCTCGACGCGTACGCGCAAGCAAAGGTCGACGTCGAGCGTCTGCGTGCCGAAGCGAACGGTGACGTGCTGCTCCAGCCGTGGACCGGCGCGTTCGGCGGTGCGCCGCCGTGGGATGCGGTGAAGGCGTCCGCCATCCCTGCCGCGTTCACGAAGGGCATCGCGCTGCGCCGCGCCGAGATCGCCGCGATCGCCAACGACCCGGCCGCGCCCACCTTCGCGAACACGTTCGTGCCGTTCGAAGACGCGGGCCGGCATCTGAACCGCGCGCGCACGCTGTTCAGCGTGCTCGCCTCGAGCCTGAACACACCGGACGTGCAAGCGGTCGACAAAGAGTGGTCGCCCAAGCTCGCGGCCGCCGACGACGAGATCAAGTTCGACGCGAGGCTGTTCGCGCGCTTCGAGGCCGTGTACCAAGCGCGCGAGTCGCTACCCGCCGCCCAGAAGCGCCTCGTGGAGCTCACGTACGACGCGTTTGTCCGTGGCGGCGCCAAGCTGACCGCGGATCAGAAGAAGGAGATGGGGCGCATCAATCAGGAGCTCTCGAGCGCCTTCACGGAGTTCGGTCAGCGCGTCCTCAAAGATGAAGACACCTGGGTCGTGCTCGGCACGCAGAAAGACCTCGCCGGTCTCTCGCCCTCGATGATCGCCTCGTACGAGGCCGCGGCCAAGGAGCGCGAGCTCGACGGCAAGTGGGTCGTGGTCAACACGCGCTCGAGCGTGGATCCGTTCCTCACCACCTCCACGCGTCGCGACCTCCGCGAGAAGGTGTGGAAGGCCTTCAAGAACCGCGGTGACAACGGCGGCGCCACCGACACCAACGATCTCGTCGTCAAGATCGTCAAGCTCCGCAACGAGCGCGCTTCGCTCCTCGGCTATCCGACTCACGCGCATCTGCGCATGGCGAACACGATGGCCAAAGATCCGGCCAAGGCCGACGAGCTGATGGTCGCCGTGTGGCCCGCCGCCGCCGCCCGCGTGAAGCAAGAAGTCGCCGACATGCAGAAGGTGGCCACGCGTGAGGGTGCCAAGCTCACGATCGAGCCGTGGGACTACCTCTTCTACGCCGAGAAGGTCCGCAAGCAGAAATATGCGCTGAATCAAGACGAGCTGAAGCCGTACTTCGAGCTGAACAACATGATCGCCGCCTCGTTCTACATGGCGGAGCAGCTCTACGACCTCTCGTTCACCGAGATCACCGGCAAGGTGCCGGTCTTCCATCCCGACGTGCGTGTGTGGGACGTGCGCGACAAGTCCACCAACGCCTTCCGCGGCCTCTTCTACGGCGACTACTTCGCGCGCGCGAACAAGCGCTCTGGCGCATGGGCGAGCACCTACCGCTCGCACGAGACCTTCGCCGGCAAGGTCACCGTCGTCACGTCCAACAACAACAACTTCGTCAAAGGCCGCGAAGGCGAGCCCGTCCTCATCTCGCTCGACGACGCCGAGACGCTCTTCCACGAGTTCGGCCACGCCATCCACGGCCTGCTCTCGGAGGTCGAGTACCCGGGCCTCTCCACCACGCCTCGCGACTTCGTCGAGTACCCGTCGCAGGTCCACGAGATGTGGGTGATGTCCAAGCCCATCCTCGAGAAGTACGCGCTCCACTACCAGACCAAGAAGCCGATGCCGCAAGCGCTGATCAAGAAGGTCGCTGCCGCGGAGACCTTCAACCAAGGCTACGCGACGGTCGAGTACCTCCTCTCGTCGATCCTCGACATGCGCCTCCACACCGCCACCGATCCGGTCGCCGATCCGAAAGCGTTCGAGCGCGATCAACTCGCTCTCCTCGAAGCGCCCAAAGAGGTCGCTCTGCGCCATCGGCTGCCGCAGTTCCTGCACCTGTTCTCGAGCGACTCGTACTCGGCGGGCTACTACAGCTACCTGTGGTCCGAGACCATGGACGCCGACACGCGCGAAGCGTTCACCGCGACGGGCAACGTGTTCGACCCCGCCACCGCCAACGGCATGCGCACGCACATCCTCGCGCCGGGCAACACCACGGATCGCAGCGAGGCCTATCGCGCGTTCCGAGGGCGCGACCCCGACGTGCGCGCGCTGTTCCGCAAGCGCGGCTTCCCGGTGAAGTAGCGCCCGGATGTCGCCGATGTCGAGGTGCGCGCGACCATGGGCGACGCGTCGGTGCCTGCGCGTCCCTGCGCGCGCCGAATCGAGTTGCCGTTCTCGCCAGGTCAACTACGACCCGAGGTTCAGGTCGCCAGCGAGATCGCCCATGGATCACCAACCCCGGTAGCGAGACCATCAACTCCGTCGTCCAGATGCTCGAGAAGCGAGCCTTCGGCTATCGCAGCTTCGAGAACTTTCGCGCCGTCGTCGCTCTTCCGCTGCGACGCTCGATCTCTATCAATCAATCCTCCTGAAATCGGGATGCAATTCCCATGGCCGCTTCGAACCGTCATGACATGCAAACGGTCTAATTGCGCCCTGCAGCGATGGTCCTACTCTCACTTCCTCGGGCCTTGCCTTTCCGGCTCATCCGGCTTTCAGGTGGGTTGATGGATAGAGTTCGAGACCGCCGCAGCGGAACAACACGACGGTGCGAAAGTTCTCGAAGCTGCGATAGCCGAAGGCTCGCTTCTTGAGCATCTGGACGAC
>JAEYYV010000090.1 GCA_023428295.1 Pseudomonadota bacterium | reverse complement strand
GTCGTCCAGATGCTCAAGAAGCGAGCCTTCGGCTATCGCAGCTTCGAGAACTTTCGCACCGTCGTGTTGTTCCGCTGCGGCGGTCTCGAACTCTATCCATCAACCCACCTGAAAGCCGGATGAGCCGTCTTTTTTGGCCCACTCGCGAGTCGCGAACTGCGTAATCAGTGAGAGTCCAAAGCCGAGTAACACCAGCGCCACATCCATGTGGCCAGGCTATCAGCCTCTGGTAGGCATCAAGATAGTTGTCGCGTGAACTAGAAGATAATCGTGTCGTCCTTCGGGTTGAACAAGAACTCGGCGCTCGTCGCAACCTCGACGACTTAGCGCTCTATCGAAGCGCGCCTGATGATGGCTAACGCGACCGCGTGAACGATGGCCATCGGCGTGACAGCACATGGGCTGACGACGTTCCGATCTGCGCTGCGAGTATCAGCTTCGATGACGCACGCCACGACGTCGCGCTCGACGAAATACGCTGAAGCTGCACGACGTCGATCCAAGCGGCCGGCGCGTTCTGGTTTGTCGAAGCCTCTGTCTCGGCGTCGCGAGAGGCGACTCGCGGCCGATGGTTCAGGTTACGGACGGAACGGCTGCTCGTCTTTGCCGCGGACCGGATTGGCGAGGCGCTTGGCCACCGCGTCCTGCTCGTCCTTGGACAAGCGGCGCACGTACACGCCCGCTGCGTCGATAGAGCGCGCTCCGAAGAACCCCTCGGAGACGGCGTACTCGACCTCGATGATCATGTACGGGTCATCCCCGATCCACATGAGCTCGTGCTTGCGTGGGATGCCGACCCACGACGAGAGCGTGAACTTGTCGCGGGAACCGTCCTCGTTGAGGACGACCATCGTGATGCGTTCGGTCGCTGTCATCGACTGGCGAACCCTAGCACGTCGAGCATGTCGTAGCGTCCGGGCGGCTTGCCCACGACCCACGCGGCGGCGCGAAGTGCGCCCGCGGCGAAGATGGCGCGCGAGGTGGCGCGGTGCCCGAGCTCGATGCGCTCGGCGGCCCCGAAGAACGTGGCCGTGTGCTCGCCGACGACATCGCCACCGCGAACGGTGGACACGCCGATCTCGCCACGCGGGCGCGGGCCGATGTCGCCGTCGCGCGTGTGGCGCTTGACCGAGTCGTAGTCGACGCCGCGGCAGGCCGCGATCGCGCGCGCGATCATGAGCGCGGTCCCCGAGGGTGCGTCGCGCTTCGCGCTGTGGTGCGTCTCGACGATCTCGGCGTCCCACTCGGGGCCGAGGATCTGCGCGGCTTGCCTGGCGAGGCCGAGCAGCAGGTTCACACCGAGCGAGAAGTTCGCAGCGATGACCACCGGCGCGACCTCGACGAGCTGAGCGATCGCAGCGTTGTCTGCCTCGGTCATCCCCGTGGTGCCGATGACTGCCGCGCGCTTCTGCGCGGCCGCTGCGGTGGCCGCGGCTCGCGTACCGGCGGGCGTGGTGAAGTCGATGTAGACGTCACACGTGGCGAGCGCCGCGGCGAGGTCGGTCGTGGCGACGAGTCCGGGCGCGATGTCGGTGCCGAGGCCCGGCGCGTCAGCGCGATCGACAGCGGCGCCGATGCGAACGTCGGTGCGGCCGGCGGCGGCGCTGATGATCGCGCGGCCCATGCGCCCCGAGGGTCCGAGGACGAGGACGTTGGCGGTCACAGAAGGCCCGCGGACTTCATCTCGTTGCGCAGCTGCTCGACGAGACCTGCGGTCGCGGGAACGAGCGGGAGGCGAACCTCCGTCGAGCAGCGGCCCATGAGCGACAGCGCTGCCTTGGTCGGCGACGGGCTCGGCTCGGCGAACAGCATCGCGTTCAAAACGCGCAGCTCGAAGTGGCGCTTCTTGGCGCGATCCCACTCGCCGGCCTTCACCGCGTCCCACATGTCACTCATCGCCCGCGGCGCGACGTTGGACACGACCGAGATGACGCCGCGCGCACCGCACGCGTAGAGCGGGAACGACGTACCGTCATCACCCGAGAGCACGGCGATCCGATCGCCGACCTTGGCGATCAGGTCCGAGCCGCGCACGAGGTTGCCCGTCGCATCTTTGATCGCGACGATGTTGTCGAAGTCCGCCAGGCGCATGACCGTCTCGGTGGTCATGTCGCACGCCGTACGCGAGGGCACGTTGTAGAGGACGATCGGCAGCTTCGTGGCCTTGGCGATCGCCTCGAAGTGGCGGAACAAGCCCTCTTGGCTCGGGCGGTTGTAGTACGGCGTCACGTGCAGGAGCGCATTGGCGCCGGCGTCCTCGGACGCTTTGGTCAGCTCGAGCGCTTCGCTCGTCGCGTTACCACCCGCACCCGCGATGACGGGCACCCGGCCCTTGGCTGCTTTGACGGTGGCCGCGATGACCGCGACGTGCTCTTCGACATCGAGCGTCGCCGACTCGCCAGTGGTGCCGACCGACACGATGCCGTCGACGCCTTGTTCGATCTGCCAATCCACGAGCTTGGCGATTCCATCGAAATCGACCTTGCCGTCGCGGAACGGGGTGACGAGTGCCGTGAGACATCCTTCGATCGTTGCGAGCTTCGCCATGGCGTACTGCCTCATACCGTCAAACGCGCGGGGAGTGGAAGCAATTCGCTGCGAGACATGTCCCGGGACAGATCGGGGCGGTCGACGGACTTCGCGCTCCAAGTCCGCAGCGCGTGGTCGACGACGACGGCATGCGCGATGCTTCATGTTCGCGCATGCGAATGCAGTTCGATGCTCCGGCGAGGCGGTACGAGCACGACGCGCTTCACGCGCTGTTCGCGTCGGCGCGACCCGTTGCAACGCCGATCTTTTTCGGCGCAAGCTCGCGGTGATGTCGGCGTTCGACTTCTACTTCGACTTCATCTCGCCGTATGCGTACCTGGGCTGGACGCAGATCCACGCGCTCGCCAAGCGCCACGATCGCGAGGTTCGCGCGATTCCCGTGCTGTTCGCCGCGATGCTGAAGCACTCCGGCACGCTCGGTCCCGCCGAGATCCCGCTGAAGCGCGCGTACATGTTCAAGGACGTGATGCGCTCCGCCCGGAACGCAGGCGTTCCGTTCAGCGCCCCACCGTCACATCCGTTCAACCCGCTGCTCGCGCTGCGCGTCGCGACCGCGGAGCCGACGCACGCCGTGATCGACGCGCTCTATCGCGCTACGTGGGGCGGCGGTGGCGGCATCGAGACCGAAGCCTCGGTCGCGCGAGCGCTCGACGAAGCGGGCCTCCCCTCGCAGTCGCTGATCGCGCGCGCGAACGAGCCCGCGACGAAGCAAGCGCTGCGCGACGCGACCGATGCAGCGATCGCCGCCGGCGTGTTCGGCGTTCCGACGATCATCGCCGAGGGACCGATCGTGAACGTGCCGGGCGGCGTGGAGCGCGAGCTGTTCTGGGGCGTCGATTCGTTCGCCCACCTCGAGCGCTTCCTCGCGGGCGACGATCCGGTCACGACCCATGACGCGGACTCGTTCGCGCGCCTCGAGCCGTCCGCGAACCGCCCGCGCTAGCAGTGCTCCGTGAAGCCCGCTTCGCACGCGATGACCTTCGCGCGCGCAGCGGCCTCTTCGTCGACGGGCAGACAGTAGTCGCCGTCGTCGTCCTCGCACGTCGGCGAGCTCAGCTTCACGATCAGGTCGCACGCGCCGGTGTGCCCGAGCTGACACGCGGTCTCGTAGTACGAGAGCCGCTTGTGGCTGTCCTTCTCCTCGAAGGCGATCATCGCGCAGGACTCGCCGGCGCCGAGCGAGCACGCCTGGTCGTGCAGCGCCATGTCCTTCGACTTGTACGCGCGCCACTGGCACGCGAACGGATCCTCCTCGCACGTTTCTGGCGCCACCTCGATCGCGTCGAGTCGCTTGCAGCCATCCTCGTCGCCGATGCGACACGCCGCGTGAAAGAAGATGACCGCGGTCAAGATGCGCGGCGGCTCGTCGGAGAGATACTGCCCGACGGCGATGCAGCTGCGCGCATCTCCCTGGGCGCACGCCTCGGCGAGCGGCTGGAGCGCGTCGCACAGCGCCATCGGGCCGACCCAGCACTGCCGGTCGCGGAGCAGATCCACGACGCCCTTGATCGGTCCCGAGCCCTTCTTCTCCCACGCCTTCGATCGTGGGGGCTCGGCGGGCGAGCCCGCTGGACGTGTCACCTGGATTTGCTTCGCGCGTCGCACTCGCTCGGCGAGCACTGCGCGAAACGCCGCGACGTCGAGCCGCGACGGGGTCGCTCGCTGGCGAGCGTGTGCCTTCTCGCGAACAACACGCCACGCGATCAGCGCGACGATGGCGAGAGCCACGAGCGAGCCGAGCACGATCCAGCGACGAGCCATGACTAGATGCGCGACGTGAGCAGCGCCGTGCCGTTGCGCAGCGGCAGCTCGATCGAGAAGCGCGCGCCGCCGCCCTTCACGTCCGCGACGATGATGCGCCCGCCGTGATCCGAGACGATGCGGTGAACGATCGCGAGACCGAGGCCCGTGCCGCCCTTCGCGTGCTTCGTGGTGAAGTACGGCGCGAACACCTTGTCCTTGAGGTCCGGCGGCACGCCCGGGCCGTTGTCCTCGACGACGAGCATCGCGCGATCGTTGGCATCGCCCATCTTCGTCGACACGATGATCTTGCCGCTCGACTTCTTGGAGATCGCGTCACGCGCGTTCTCGACGAGGTTCAGCACCACCTGGTTCAGCTGATCGCGATCCGCGTCGAGCTCGGGCAGGGAGTCCGCGAGCTTGACCTCGACGGGCGCCTCGCCGCCCACGTAGAGCGCCGTGACCGAGCGGACGATCTCGTTGAGATCCACGCGTTGGAACTCGGGCTTGGGCATGCGCGCGAAGTCGGAGAACTCCGAGACGATGTGCTTCAGGCGATCGGCTTCTTGCAGCACGGTCGTGGTGGACTCCTCGAGGATCTCGGCGAACTCGGGGTGCTGCTTCTTCCACGTCTTGCGCAGCGTATCCATTGCCATCTGGATCGGCGTGAGCGGGTTCTTGATCTCGTGCGCGAGGCGGCGAGCGATCTCTTGCCACGCCGCGATGCGCTCGGCGATCACGAGGCGGTCCTTGGACGTGCGCAGATCCTCCATCATGAAGTTGAAGGCCGCCGCCACGGCGCCGACTTCGTCCGTGGAGCGAACGGGCACGCGGTGATCGAGATCGCCGCGCGCGGCCGCGAGTGAACCCTCGACGAGCGACTCGAGATCGCGCGCCGTGCGCCGCGCGACGAGGAGCCCCACCAGTACGACGAGCACCAGCGCGCCCACCGCGAGGCCGGCGGAGATGAGCGTCAGGTTGGTCAGGAGCTCGTCGAGCCCCGCGTCGGAGACCGCAACCTCGATCTGCGCGACGACCTCGTCGTTCGGCCCGCGCAGCGGAACCACGATCGGATCGCGCGCGGTCTTTGCCGCTTCTTCCTTCGTACCGAGCTTCGGGATGCCCTGCGCATCGACGAGGCGCGCGCTGGTGCGAGGTCCGCGCAGACGATCGAGGAGCTTCTCGGTGACCTCGCGGCTCGCGGAGAGCGCCACGGTGTAGGCGTCTTTGCGCGAGGTGCGCGACGCTTGCGCGACGAGGATCGTCTCGAGCTTGGGCCCCTGACGGACTTGGACGAACGTGTAGTACGCGTCGCCGCCGCGCTGCTTCGACTTGATCGCGCGCTCGCGTGGCGTGGGGTCGCGATCGTCGGTGGCATCGCGATAGTGCGGCGAGATGAGCACGATGTCCTCGGACGTCACCACGGTGAGCGCTTGCAGCGAGTTGGCGCGCATCACCTGGCCGCCCTGATCGCGCAGATTGCGCAGGATCATCACCCACTCCTTCTCGCTGCGACTGTTCTTGTTCGCGAGCTCCGAGAGGATCACGCCGATGAACGGGTTCGAGCTGTCGGCGAGTGCGTCGGCCGCGGCCTCGACCTCGGACTTCAACGTCTCCACTTCACGCTGCACGGCTTGCAGCGCGTTGGCGCGCTCGCTCTCGTAGTCCGAGCGCACGCTCGACGCGATCACCTGCCGCGTCACCACGGCGGCGACCGAGATCGGGACGAGTGCGGCGAGGGCGAGCGTGAGCGTGAAGCGACCGCGCAGCTTCATGGCGTGCCCTTGGGCGGCTTCGCCGGATCGCCCGCGTAGAACAGGTCCGCGAGGTCGGGGCGCCCGGTCGCATCGAACGAGAGGCCGCGCACGTCGGTACGGTGCCACATGCGCACGGCGCGAAACACGAGCGGCAGGATCGGTAAGCGATCGTCGAAGACTCTCGTCGCCTCGCCTCGATCGATCGATCCGCTCGCGAGGCGCTGCTCGGCCCACAGATCACCGCCGGCTGCGAACGCGCCACCCCACCACGCCGTCGACGACGTGATCGGCGCGCCGAGCTGACCGATCCACAGATCGCAATCGCCGCGGCGAACGCGATCGCGCAGCGTCGGCGCAGGGACCGCGGTGATCACGCTCTTGATGCCGAGCTTGGTCAGCGCGTTCGCGATGCGCTCGGCGACCTGTCGATCATCGGGGCGCGTGTCCTCGTACAGCACCTCGAGCGTCAGCTTCCCGATCTGCGCCGGCGCGAGCGACTTCACGCGCAGGGCCGCGTCCGCGAGCGCTGCCTTCGCCGCGACGATGTCGCCGGTGGTGGCCGACGGCGCCAGCGCCGAACCGCCCGCCTCGATGGGCAAGGGCAACCTCGCCGGCGTCACGCGCTCGCCCGAGCTCACCGACGTGAACTGCGTGCGTGACAACGCGAGGTCGAGTGCGCTCCGGAACTTTCGCTCGGCGGTGACGTCGCCGTGCTTGCGGCCAAAGCCGATGAACAAGAGCAGCGCCGCCGGTCCCTCGATGTCGTTCGCTTTGTACTTCGGCTGCGCGGTGGTGAAGGCAGCGACGCCACGCGCCGAGAGCTGCGCCTTGCCGGTCTCGTACTGTCGCGCTTCTCCGTCTGGAGTGTCGAACCAGTGCAGCAGCAAGCGATCCACGTACGGTCGCCCGCCGAAGTGATCGTCGAACGCGCGCAGCACGAGCTTCTTGCCCTTGCGATCGAGCGACTCCACCGAGAACGCGCCGGTGCCCACGGGCTTCTCGCCCACGGCCTTGCCGCCTTTGGTGATCGCGGTGGCCGGCAACGCGAGCATCGTGGCGAGATCCGCTTGCGGCGCCTTCAGCACGATCTCGATCGCGAGATCGCCGTCCGCGCGGATCGCGCTGACGGCCGCGAGCGCCCAGCGCGCCGGCGTGGTGCGGACGCGCTCGAGCGATGCGACCACGTCGGCGGCGACGAGGGGCGAGCCATCGTGAAACAGCACGTCCTTGCGCAGCGGGATACGAACGGCGCTACTGCCGGCGATCGGCAACGCGGTCGCCAGGTGCGGCACCACCGCTCCGTCGGTGCCCACGCGATACAGCGTGTCGAACACGAGATCGATCGACGTGATCTCCGCGTGGCTCTGCGCGAGCGGCGGATCGAGCGTGACGGGCGCACCGAGCAGCGCACCGTCGATGCTGCCGCCATAGCGCGGGCGTCCCTCCGCACGAGCGTCGGAGACGAGCGCGCCTATCGCGAGCATCACCGCGACGAGCCGCATGTCAGTCGAGCCTCCAGATGTCGACGCGCGGCGAGCCGACCAGGCGGACCACCGCGATCACCTCGGTGATGCCATCGCCATCGCCGTCGACGATCGCCACGCCCGCGACGCCACCTTGGAACGCCTTGCGGAACAAGCCCTTCTTCTCGTCCCCGCCGAGCGTGATGACTTTGACCGCGTCGGGATCGCCGGGCGCGCTCGCACCGGTGACGACGATCTCCGGCTTGCCGTCGCGATCCACGTCGCCGAGGGCGAACGCCACGCCGTAGTCGCGCAGCTCGTACGGCTTGGCGTTCGCGACGACGACCAGCTTCGTCGCGCCGAGCGTGGCGCGTACGGACATCGGCTTGCCCTCTGGATCCACGAGGTCCGTCCGGCAGCGAACGTCGTAGATCGGGTTCGCGACATCGCCGAAATGGTTTCGGCCCTTCACCGGCTGCAGCCGCTCGTCCTTGCACACGAGGTTGCCGCCCGACGCGTCGCCGATCGTCCCCACGAGCGACTTGCCGCTCCACGACGCGCGAAGCTCGGACGCCCAGCCGCTGCACTTGGCGACGAGCGCGTTGCCGTCGATCACCGCGGTGCCGAACAGGTCGCGGGGCAATCGCGCGGAGGGCTCGCCCGCATACGCGGTGCGCGCGAGGATCTTTGCTTTCTTGTCGAGGCCGATCGCGATGACCTCGCGCTGCGTGACCGCGTACAGCTCGCCTTTGCCATCACCGTCGAGATCGCCGGCTTCGACGGTGACGAGCTGCGCGCCGAGATCGAGCGAGCCGAGACGCACCGGCTTCCACGCGACCTTCACCGGCACCGGCGGCACGAGCGTCGGCACGCGTGACGCGACGAGCTTGGCTGCCTCGGCGCGCGACGACGTGATCAAGCGCGCGAGGAAGTCGTCGCTGTTCACGCTGTTCGCCGATGCGGTTCCCGCGAGCGCAGCGACTACCACGAGCGAGCGATGCATCAGTCGGTGTACTCGCCGGTCACCACGGTGTCCTCGGTGACGTCGCCCGGTTTGGCCGCGTACTCCGTCGGTGCCGTGCCTTGCACGAAGTACTCGGTGCGCGAGCTGCCCTTCGGTGCGCCCTCGGGCGAGAGCAGGCCGCTCGCCTTGTCGATGGTCGCCTCGACGACGTTGGCCGGCTTGGGGAACGCCTTCGCGGACTGGTTCATGCCCTTCAAGATGTCGACGAAGATCGGCACCGCCGTCGAACCGCCCGTCTCCTTGCTCATCCCTTTGGGCTGGTCATAGCCGATCCACACGCCGACCACGTAGTCCGCGGTGAAGCCCATGAACCACACGTCGCGACCGTCGTTGGACGTGCCCGTCTTTCCGGCCACGGGGATCTTCAGAGACTTCGCGAGCGTACCCGTTCCTTCGGTCACGACGGACGTCATCATCTGCGTGATCACGTACGCCACCTCGGGGCGAAGCACTTGCTCCGCCGGCGCGAGTGGAATCGCCTTGCCATCAATCACGTCGACAAAGCGCGGCGGCGAGTACACGCCCCCCGCGGCGATCGTGGCGATCGCGTTGGTCATCTCGAGCGGCGTCACTTCACCCGAGCCGAGCGCGAGCGACATCTCTTTGGGCAGCTCGGACTGGATGCCGAGCTTCTTCGCGAACGCCGCGATGGTCTCGGGCTTCATGTCGTACGCGAGACGGATCGCCACGGTGTTGATCGACTTCGCGAGCGCGTAGCGCAGCGGCACCGGGCCTTCGAACTTGCCGCTCTCGTAGTTCTTTGGCTTCCACAGGTCGAACACCTCGGGTGCGTCGTTGACGATCGATGCCGCCGTGTACTTGCCGCTATCGATCGCGGCGCCATACACGAACGGCTTGAACGAGCTGCCCGGCTGGCGCTTCGCGTACAGCGCGCGATTTCGGTCGCCCTTGGTGAACGTGTAGCCGCCGACCATCGCGCGCACTTTGCGTGTCTTGGTCTCGATGACGACCACCGCGCCCTGCGGCGGCGTCGGGAACGTCACGCGATGGTTCGCGTGCTTGGGGGCGGACTCGCTGTGCGACAGCATGACCTCGACGACATCGCCCGGCTTGAACCGCTCGCTCGGCTTCTTGGTCGCGCCATCGACCGGCGGGTTGAACCGCGCGTCGTCGGCGCCGCCGAGCACGAGCGCCCCTTTCCACCCACCGAGATCCACGACGACCTCGTTCGACTCGTCGAACACCGCGGTCACGATCGAGTCGTAGATGTCCTTGGCCTTCGGTCCACCCGCCGGCAACCGCTTGGCCATCTTCGCGAGCTCGAGGTCGATCTTGTCGCCCTTCAGCGTGCGCACCGGCTTGCCGATGTGCTGGCGCGCGTCCACCTTGCGCAGCCCCGCTTGCAGCGATGCTTGCGCGAGTGTCTGCAGGCTCGGATCGAGCGTCGTGCGCACCTTCGCGCCGAGCGTGTCGATGCCGTCCTTGCCCTTCTCCTTGACCAGCTGCTCCTCCGCGAGCGTGACCCACTCGGGTGCGCTGCCCATCTCGGGGAACGGCGCCTTCACGATCTTGATCGGCGCGTCGATCCACTTCTGTGCTTCTTCGGGCTTCAGCTTCCCCATCGAGACGAGCTGGTTGAGCACGTAGATCTGCCGCGACTTCACTTCCTCGGGCTTCCCGCCCTTTCGCCCGAACAACGCATTCGCGAGATCCTCGGGCTTCTTCGGCATCGACGCGAGCACCGACGCTTCGCCGGCATCGAGCTGCTTCACGTCTTTACCGAAGTAGTAGCGAGCGGCCTCTTGGATGCCGTAGCGCTGATGTCCGAAATAGATCTGGTTGACGTAGAGGGTCATGATCTCCTCCTTCGTCAGCGCCTTCTCGAGTCGCCGCGCGAGGATGATCTCCTGGATCTTTCGCTTGAACGTCTTCTCCGGTGTGAGCAGGAACGTCTTCACCACCTGCTGCGTGATCGTCGACGCGCCTTGCTTCGCGCGACCGGATCGCAGGTTCGTGATGAACGCGCGGAACATGCCCCAGTAGTCGACACCACCGTGCGTCCAGAACCGATTGTCCTCGGCGGCCACAAACGCATCGACGACGATCGGCGGGATGTCCTTGTAGTCCACGAACGTGCGCTTCTCGCCGATCTCGCCGATGCGACGATCGTTGGCGTCGAGAATCTGCGTGACCTGCTTGGGCTGGTAGTCGCTGAGCTTGCGGTAGTCCGGCAGGCTCGGATCGCGGCTGTACATCCAATAGACAAACGCGACCGTCGCGACGAGCAGCGCCGCTCCTGCGACCGCCGCGATCGCGCCCCACTTGAGGAGCGAGACCCACAGCTTGCGCTTGTGCGTGGCCGCCTTCTGCAGCTTCAGCTTCGGTTTGGACGAAGGTTTGGGCTGCGGCGATGGAGATCGTGACTGCTGCATACGTGTGGGTGTGTCGCCGCTCTACACGAGAACGACGAGTGACGTGTGGATAATCCCTCGCTTGAGCCTCGCACGCAAAGATCGTGCGGATGGCGCACACGGCGGATTTTGTTCCGAAATCCGTCGAGGAATCCGACCGCATTGGGTTACGCTGGGTGCCTACCGAAGGGGAAGCGAATGGCGAGATTTCTCGACATTGCTGCGCGGGTGTCTGCCGTCTTCGTGCTCAGCGCATGCTGGGGCGAGATCGGCGACCCGGGCAACACGTCCGGTCCATGTGGTGACATTCCAGAGCCCGCGCTCAAGCGACTGTCACATACGGAGTATCGCAACACGGTCCGGGACCTGTTCCCGATGCTCACGATCCCGCAGCTCGCGCTCGCGCCGGATCCGACGCCACACGGCTTCGATAACGATCGCGAAGCGCTGTACGCCGCGCCGCTCCTGGTGAACCAGTACAACCAGGCGGCGGGGCTCGTCGGTGCCGAGGTGCGTCGTCGCAAAGCGATGGTGCTGCCGTGCACGACCGGCGCGGATTGCGGCCATCAATACATCGAGGACCTCGCGCCTCGCGCGTTCCGCCGCCCCGTCTCTGCCGACGAGCTCGCGGTGTTCACGCAGATGTTCGATAGCTACTTGTCCGCGAACAACTTCGACGTCGCGCTCGAGCTAACGACCGCCGCGATCTTGCAATCGCCGCAGTTCCTCTATCGCATCGAGACGGGAACGGCGGAGAACCTGACGTCGCAGTACGACATCGCGAACCGCCTCTCGTACTTCCTGTGGTCGACGATGCCCGACAAGACGCTGTTCGATGCGGCGGCAGGTAACGGTCTCTCGACCGACGCGGACATCGAGGCGCAAGTCGATCGCATGCTCGCCGATCCGCGCGCGCTCGACGGCTTCATGAACTTCACGAAGCAGTGGCTCGAAGATGCGCGCCTCGATCGCATCACCAAGCCGAGCAACCAGGGCTGGAGCGAGGACGTTCGCGCGGCGCTGCACGAGGAGTCGCGTCGCTTCCTCGAGGAAGTCGCGTTCCGTCGCGGCGGCACGCTCGCGGATCTGCTCACGTCCAACACGGCGTTCATCGGTCCCGAGACGGCCACCTTCTACGGCCTGCCCGCGCCCGCGGACTGGACGGAGATGACGCTGCCGCCGGATCGCAAGGGCTTCTTGATGCAGGCGCAGTTCCTCGCAGCGACGAGCCATCCGAACCACGCGTCGCCCGTGCAGCGCGGCTTGTTCATCCTGCGCAACTTCCTGTGCGTCGAGCTCGGCTCTCCGCCGGCCGGCGTGAACATGAGCGTGCCCGCGCCGGCGCCGAACATGCCCACCACGAATCGCGAGGACTACGAGCTCGTGACGAGCGACGAGCTGTGCCAGACGTGCCACAAGGTGATCAATCCGGTCGGCTTCGTGTTCGAGCACTACGACACGTTCGGTCGTTATCAGGAGCTCGATCGCAACCTGCCGATCGATCCGAGCGGCAAGTTCGGCACGTCCACGTTCGCCGGACCGCACGAGCTGCTCGACTACCTCGTCGAGAGCGAGGCCGTGCACAAGTGCGTCGTCGGCAAGTACATCACGTACGCGACCGGTGGCACCGCCGCGAAGAAGGACGCCTGCCTGGTCAATGACGTGCAATCGGACTTCACGACGACCGGCGGAAGCCTGACGCAGATGATGAAGTCGATCGCGACGCACCCGCGGTACCTCGGCACCGCGGCCGAGCGCAAAACGAAGCTGTCCGTCGGAGGTGCGCCATGAGCTCGAACCGTCGCAAGTTCCTCCAGTACACCGGCCTCGGTGCAGGCTCGCTGCTCCTCCCCTCGCTTCTGTGGAAGAAGGGTGTGCGCGCGGGTCCCGTTCCCGGTGCACCGCCGCGCATCGTGTTCTGCTTCGCCGAGCACGGCGTCGTTCGCGAGCGGTGGCAGATGCCGCGCGGAAATCCCGAGACGGGTCGCTGGAGCTATGACCTGAGCGCGGTCCCCGACAACGAGTTCTCCGAGGCGCTGAGCCCGCTCGCACCGTTCAAGGACAACCTGACGGTGATCGACGGTCTGTCGATCGCGACGGGCATCGGCGATCCGTACGGCGACGGTCACGCGAAGGGCTGGAACGCTGCGCTCACCGGCGCGATCGCTCGCGAGACGATCGAGGACGTGAAGAGCAACGCGAGCAAGCCGTCGCTCGATCAGGTCATCGGCAAGGCGCTGCGCGCGAAGGATCCGCTGCTGACGGACCTCGTCACGCAAGAGTTCGGCATCTACCAGTACAACTTCCACGCGCTCCTGTTCGGCGAGCCTTCGCCGGGCGCGCCGGTCGTTCGCCTGCCTCACCTCGAGCAGCCGCGCGAGGCGTACAACCGCATGTTCCCCAACGGCGACGGCACGGCTCCGCCGGATCCCGTGCGCGTCGCGCAGCCGGACGTGCTCGCGCAGGTGTCGGGCATGTACGATCGGATCCAGGGTCGGCTCTCGACGGAAGATCGCCGCAAGCTCGAGCAACACCGCGATCTCGTGCGCGACATGGAAGCGCGCCTCCGTCGCCTCGCGGGGCTCTCGTGCGGTCAGCCGCCGACGATCAAGGACTACTACTGGGGCCAGGTCCCGCACTGGCAGCGCTGGCAGGAGCACAGCAAGAGCTTCTGGGATCTCACCACCGTGGCGCTCTCGTGCGGCATGTCGCGCGTCGTCTCGATGCAGTGGGGCCAAGTTCCCGTCGAGGAGTGCGGCGGCACGGGAGATCTGCACGAGGCGTACGCGCACCGCTCGGATCCTTCGCACTCGACGGATCCGAACTACGAGCTCGCGAAGACCGTGATGACGAACTACACGAAGCACTACTATGGCTTCGTGGCGGGCCTCGCGTCGACGCTGCGCGACGTGGTCGAGGACAACGGTACGCTGCTCGACAACACGATGATCGTGATCCTGTCGGACATCGCGAACGGCAACCACGACCACGAGCCGTGGCCCGTCGTCATCGTCGGCGGCAAGAACCACCTCAACACGGGCCGCTACTACCACATGGAGAAGGAGACGCTGACCACGACCACCGCGTCGTGGGTCAACGACAACACGAAGATCGGGTACCCGCACAACCACGTGCTCGTCGCGCTGCAGAACGCGATGGGCGTCGACACCGACTTCGTCGGACAGCCGAGCATCCAGCCCAAGAAGCAGAGCGCTCCGGCGATCGATCTGAGAGGTCCGATGCCGGGGCTCTTGCGGTGAGGCTCGCCGTCTTCGCGCTGCTCGTGATGGGGTGCGCCGGCGACCTCGAGAATCCACAGCGCTTCACCGACTGTCCGCCGGGACAGGTGGAGCAGATGTTCCAAGCGAAGTGCGCCGGGCCCAACGGCACCGGTTGTCACAGCGCGAACATGCCCGACGCCGAGCTCGATCTCGTCTCGCCGAACGTCGGCGCGCGCGTGAAGAGCCTGACGAGCACCAGCATGTGCGAGGGCCGCGCGCTCGTCGAAGCGGATCCGGCCGCGAGCCACCTGATGGTCGAGAAGCTCGAGGAGGATCCCACGTGCGGCTCGCGCATGCCGTTTGGCGAGCAGGAGCTGTCCGCGAAGGAGATCGAGTGCGTGCGGCGCTGGGTCGACGATCTCGCGACGGAGGCATCGCCATGAAGCGCGTCGCGATCCTCGTCGCCTTCGGCGTGCTCGGCGCAAACGTCGCTGACGCGAAGCCCAAGAAGGCCAACGCAGCGAAGAAGGCGCCGAAGAAGAAGGGCAAGCCGGACAAGGTCGACGAGCCCGCGCCGATGCCGGAGCCAGCGCCAACTCCTGCGCCCGTCGCTGTCGAGCCAACGCCCGAGCCCGCTTCTGTGGCGGTGACGTCGAGCAAGCGGCGCATCGCGGTGATCGGCGATTCGTCGCTCGCGCCGTCGGTCGCGAAGGCCCTCGAAGGCCGCTTCGAGATCGTGTCCACCTCGTCGGGGGATCCCGTGGCGGTCGCGGCGAGACACTCGCTGCACGCGGTCGTCGTCGTATCCGCGGGCGCGACCTCCACCGCGATCGCGTACCGAGGCTCCGACGGAGCGGAGATCGCACGCGCGGAGATCAAAGGCGGCAAGTTCGCCGCTGCCAAGAAGCTCGGCCCCGAAGCCGCGGACAAGCTATCGCCGAGCATCGCGGCCACGTCGGCGCCCACCGAGACCGTCGCTGCGTCGAGCGCTTCGTCCACCAGCACGATCACCGGCACGATCAGCGACACCGACAGCGGCATCGTCGCCAGCGTCCGGCCCACGCCGCGGCCACGTCGCGACCTCGTCATCGCCGTCGAAGAGCGGCCGTTCTGGCGACGCCTTCGCTACAACGACGACTTCGACGATCGCCTGCGTCCCTCGGATCTCGTCGCGAATGCGGTCGGCCTCAGCGCGTCGTATCGCCCGCTGAAGAACTTCCAGCCGTTCTCCGTGGTCGGGCGCGGCGAGCTCGCCGTCGGCGTCAATGGCTCGCGAACATCGGATGGTACCGCGTACGGCACGTCGTCGTCGGAGTGGGGCCTCGGCGCCGGGCTCGATGTCGGGATTCGCTCGGCGCGGATCGGCATCGTCGCCACGTACGGCGAGCAGCGGTTCAGCGTCGACGACGATCCCGCGATGGAGCTGCTTCCGGACGTGACGTACCGCTTCGCACGTGGCGGCGTCTCGTTCGCGATGCCGCTCGCGCCGCGCTTCTCGTTGCTCGTGACGGGCGGCTATCGCCACTTGCTCGGGATGGGCGGGCTCACCGACGTCGCGTGGTTCCCGCGCGCGACCGGCGCGGGCATCGACGCATCGGCCGGCGTGGCGTTCCATGTCACGTCGTGGCTCGATCTCCACGCGCGCCTCGACACGCGGCGCTACTTCTTCGCGATGAACCCCGAGGTCGGCGATCCGTGGATCGCGGGCGGCGCGACCGACGACTACATCGGCGGCGCGATCGGTCTCGCGATCTCGCCGCGCTGATCAGCCGAGCCCGCGCTCTTTCACGATCGCGGCGTTCTTCGCGTCGGCGCGCTGTAGCGCGGGGCGCGCACCGAGTCGCTCGAGATACGCGGCGACCGCGGGGGACGCGTCGAGCATCTTGAAGAGCGTCATGTAGCGCAGCGTGCCGCCGAAGATCACGTCCGCCATCGAGAACATGCTCCCGAGCAGGAAGTCCCCACTCGACACCGCGCTCTCGACCGACTGCACCATATCGTCGTAGGAGCCCCACCCCGCGTTGCTCGCGCGGTACTCCCACTTCTGCAGCTTGGACATCGCCGCTGGCTCGATCACCGACGGCGCGAACAGCGACCAGCGCAGATACGTGCCGCGGCGCGGGTCGTCGAGGGCGGGGGCGAGGCGACCTGGCGCGTAGCGATCAGCGAGGTACAGATCGATCGCCGCCGCCTCGGACACGACCGCGTCACCGTCGACGAGCACGGGGATCTTGCCCATGCGGTTGTGAGCGACGACGTCGCCCTCCTTGTGAGCGCCCTTCGAGACATCGGTCCACACGAGCTCGTACGGCTCGCCGATCTCCTCGAGAGCCCACACGACTCCGCCGGCTCGCGTGAACGGGTGATGGAACAGTTTAATCATGCGCAACGATAGCCACATTTCTTGCGTTACGGCGCGCTCTGAGCACCATTGCCGAATGCGCCGCTCACTCGCAACCGCCGCTCTCGCTCTCGCTCTCGCCACCACCGCCACGTCGTCGGGTTGCTACGGCACCTATCAAGCGACGAAGAAGGTGAACAACTGGAACGGTCAGGTCACTGGCAGCAAGGTCGCCAACTCGCTCATTCACTTCGGTCTGTGGGTCATCCCGGTCTATCCGCTGTGCATCGCGGGCGACTTCCTGATCTTCAACACCGTCGAGTTCGTGACCGGTTCGAACCCGCTCCAGTAAACGTGATGATGCCGAGACCGTGAGGCTCCACGGTCGACGCGGACTCTGCGCCTCCGCGTGACCGATGCGCGCCCGGGACCTCAGGTACCGCCGAGGCCGAGGAGCTCGAGGATGCCGCGCAGGATCTTCGACGTGCGGAAGCGATCGTCGAACCAATCATCGATGCGCGCGAAGCCCGCGAACTGCTCGACGCGGCGCAGCCAGCTCGCCGCGCGCGCCGCATTGCGAATGCCGAGGATCTCGAACGCGTGGCGATGGCCGCGCTGGTAGAGCCACTTGTCGACGGCACGCGCGTAGCGAAACTCTTGGGGCTCGGTAACCGGCCACATCTGGACGCGCGCGCTCGTGGAGCCCGAGCGCTCGAGGATCGCGTTGGCGGCCGCGCGCGCGGCTTCGCTCGCACCTTCCATCGATGCGAGATCCGTCGTGGTCCGTATGTAGTCCGCCGCGAGGACGAGGTTCGGGATCGCCGTGCTCGCCTCGGGCCGCACGTGATACGAGCCGGGCGGATGCACGAGCAAGCGTGACTTGTTGGACGTCGGTGTCGTCGTGAAGTCGATGTCGTCGTCGAGGTGCCACGAGTGGAGCATCGCGTCGGTGAGCGTCTCTTCGCCGGGCCCGGTGCCGTTGAGCGCGGCCTTCAGCTGCTCCCACACCTCGTGCGCGATTTCGGCGGGCGTGCACTCTTTGGCGATCTTTGGAACGAACGTGCCCGGCGTGTCCCAATCAGAGATGTCGACGGAGATGAGGCCGCCGACGTCACCGCCGCCATAGCGCGTGCGGAAGATGCCGAGGTCGCGCCAGAACTGCGGCTGCGAGATCGTGGTCAGCGCCCACGGCGAGTCCGGATAGAACGTGTGACCGCGAACGAGCGGCACGTCCTCGTAGAGGAAGTACTGGAAGCCGACCATCCACGACACGAGATCGTCGGCGTCGGCGACGCGCAGGCGATCGAGCTGCGGATCGAGCGCGCCCATCGCTGGCGTGATGAGAGGGATGACCACGTCGATCGGCACGGCGAGCACGTAGTAGTCGGCGGTCTTGGTGGTGGCGTCGGACATCGTGATGCCGCTGATCTGTCCGCCGGCGACGTGGATCTGCGTCGCGGAGATGCCGGTGTGAAACGTCACGCCGAGCGACTGGAGGTGCGTGCGCCACGGATCGATCCACATCTCCGTGGTGGGACCACCCATGGTGCGATCGTTGTTCACGCCTTCGTCGGCGTAATCGAGGATCAGCTGCATCGAGATGGCGCCGATCGTGCGCGCGGAGCCGCGCTTCGGATCCATCGCGACCATCGTGCGCGGGACCGCGCGGAGCTGGCGCTGGAAGTTCGTCGAGTACAGATCGCCCTCGAGGAACTCCCACCACGAGATGTTCTCGTACTCGCCGATGCGGCGCTCGGTGCTCGTGGTGAGGAACTCGAGGATCTTGGCGGTGAACAGCGCGATGTCGCGGTTGTCGAAGTCGAGCTCTTGGAAGAACAGCTCGAGCGCCTCGATGATCTCGAATGGGCGCGACGTTCGGCGGCGAAAGAAGCGGTACCAGGTGCCCACGTCGACGAGCGCGATCGAGGACTCGGTAGTCGGCTTCAGGTGATCGACGACGAAGCCACCGTACGGCGACGGGATGCGCTTCATCGTGTCGATCACGTGCGTGTAGAAGCGCGGATAGAAGCGAAAGCCGTGCTCGCCGGGCAGGTCCGCGCGACCACCGGTTCCCGAGCCCACCACCGGCTGACTGCGCGCCTTGCCGCCGAGCTCGGAGCGCTCTTCGTACAGCTCGACGGAGAAGCCGCGCTCGGCGAGCTCGTGCGCGACCGTGAGCCCACCAACACCGCCACCGATAATCACAACGCTAGGTGCCATCTCGTTCCTCGCTAGTGTTCGCTCGTCCACATGCCCGCGGTGCTCCACGCAACGGCAGAGGCCAGTGCGCCCGCATCGATCGCTTCGCCCGAGAGCGCGCGGATCGCCAATCGATCGACCTTGCCTCCTCGTGCGTCGGCGGCCACGCGCGCTCGTGCGAGCAACGCGCGATCGTCGTCGCCGGCGAGACGCGCGGCTTGTGCGAGGAGCCGCAGCGCGGTGGGCCCGTAGAACGACGAGCTGCCGAGGCGAAGCAGGCGTCCGGCAACGTCGCGCACGCGCCCGACGAGGCGACGCGGATGCACCTTGGCTCGATCGCCGTCGAGCTTCTCGCGCGCGATGCCCAGGTGCGCGGTCGCGTCGATCACGTCGATCATCGCGGCGACCGGCGGCATCACGTGCAGCCACTGCGCGCGCGCCGACTCCGCGAGCGCACGTGCGATCGACGCCGCGAGCGTCCAGTCGTGCTGCGCGAGGGCGAGCTCGCCGAGAAACACCTGGCGATAGACGCCCGCCATGCCCTGCCGTGCAGCGGGCGTGCGCTCGAGATCGAGCGCGACATCGCGTGCGGTCTCGAGATCGCCGGCGAGCGCGAGCACGCGTCCGCGACACGAGCCGAGCATCGCGCGCGTCCAAAGATCCTCGCTCGTGTCGACGAGCGCGCGAAGCAGCTCCTCGGCGCGCGCCGGCTCTCCCGCGTAGAGCTCGCCGAGCGCCCAGTACGTGCGCAGAAACGATGCCTCCCACGAGCGCTCGAGGCCGAGCTTCTTGCACACGGTCTCGGCTTCCTCGTGTGCCGTGCGCATGCCCGTCCACTCGCCGCGCAGCGTGGCGAGCATGCCCGCCGCGCCCGCCGCCACCATGCGCGGATACGGCGCGCCGGACTCCGCCGACAAGCGACGCGCGTTGGCGACCGCGCGATCACCGAACCGCCCGAGCGAGCCGGTGGCGACGTACGCGGAGACCATCGCCATGCCCATCGCGTACGCGCCGCGATCGCCCGTTCGCTCGGCGAGCGCGATGCCGCGAAGCACGTACTCGAGCGCTTCGAGCGGATACGGCGTCGAGAGAAAGCTCGCGATCACGCGGTACGCGGACGCGAGGACATCGTCGACCGCGTGCCTGCGCGCGGGCAGCGGTGCGAGCCACCGCGCGCCGACAGCGAGTGCGCGCGCGACGGACACCGCGCGGACCTTGGTGCGCTTCTCGCCGCGACGCACGAGGACACCGTCGAGCTCCGCGAGTCCGCGATCGAGCTCGCCGAGCTTCAAGTACGCCTCGGCCGCGCGCACGCGCCACCGATCGGCGCGCTGCTCGGTGGACTCGAGGCGCGCGAGCGCGAGGAACTCGTCGGCGGCCGCCGCGAGCTTGCCGCCGAGGAACAAGCACTCGGCGAGCTGGCCGCGCACGGCGATGGTGTCGACTGCACTCGATGCTTGGAGCGATGCGCTCGCTGCAGACTCGGCGAGGGCGAGAGCGCGCGCGTACCAGCTCGCGGCGAGCGCCCACGCGAGCTGGCGCTGCGCTGCATCGCCCGCGACGATCGCCCAGTGCGCCGCGCGCGCCGGCGATCCTGCGTGCTGCCAGTGATACGCGAGCTGGCCCGCGTCGAGCTCGCTGCCCGCGGCGACCGACGACGAATCCTCGAACCATCGCGCGAAGCGCTCGTGCAGCGCGCGGCGCGCGTCGTCGGTCATCGCCGCGCTCGCCGCTTCTCGCAGCCGCTGGTGATAGAAGACGTAGACCGGATCGCCCACGAGCGCCGGCGTGGCGCGAACGATGCGCGCGTCCTCGAGTCCGCGCAGCACGGACTGCAGCTTTCCCGACGGCAACCGCGCCAGCGCGCGAAGCTGCTCGAAGCTCGCCGCACCGCCCGCGAGCGCCGCGATCTCCGCGACGGATCGCTCGAGAGGCTCGAGCCGATCGAGGCGGCGCTGCTCGGCCGACTCGAGATCCGCGACGTCCGCCTCGCCGAGCTCGCGACCGATCAGCTCCGCGAGGTACGGGCTGCCATGCGCGAGCCGCGCCGCGAGTTCGAGCTGCTGCGTCTGCGCGCGCGGCGCGAGCTCCGCGATCACCGCGAGCAGATCCTCCTCGGTCATCGGCGGGACCTCGATGACGTGCGCCGCCGGACCGAGCCGCTCGGTGAGCGCGGCGACAGGTGGCGGCAACGCGGCACCGTCCGAGCTCGTCGTCCACGACGCGAGCACCGTCAGCGGAACATCGATGCGCTCGACGATCAGCGCGAGCAGCTCGAGGCTGTCGTCGTCGGACCACTGCAGATCGTCGAGGACGATCAGGCCGTGCGGCGTGGTCACGAGCTTCGCGAACGTCTGCACGAGCGCGAGCAACGCGCGCTCGCGCTCGACGCGCAGATCGGCGACCGCCGGCTCGTCGCGCTTCGGATCGATCAGCGGTGCGAGCACGGGGAACACGCGTGCGAGCGCGGCGGCATGATCGATCTCGCGCGCCAACCGCGGATCACCGGCGAGCTCGGTCGCGAGATCGTCAACGATCTGATCGAACGCGCGATACGGCAGCCGCTCTCGCTCGTGACACTTCCCGCGCCACACGAGCGAGTCGTGCGCGCGCTCGATGCCCGTCGCCTGCGCCACCGCGCGATCGATCAGCGCGGTCTTCCCCGAGCCCGACGGCCCGACGACGAGCACGAGCCGCCCACGCGGCGACAGATCCTCGATCCGCTCGGCGATCTGCGCCAGCTCGCGGGTACGCCCCACGAACGGCGGCTCCCGGCGCACGGTGCGCGGATGCGAGAGATCGCCCGCGAGGCGCATCGCCACCTCGCGCGCCGAGGGTCGCTCCTCGGGATCCGTCGCCAGCATCGCGTCGATGATCGCGTCGAGGTCGCTCGGGAGGTCCGGCACCAGCTCGCCGACGCGCGGGATCTTGATGCGCCCGCTGTGCAAGCGCGCGAGCACGTGCAGCGTTCCGCCGAACGGCGGCTGCCCCGTGCACAGCTCGAACGCGAGCACGCCGAGCGCGTACACGTCCATCTGCGGGCTCACCACGAGCCGCTCGAGATACTCGGGCGCGAGATACGCCGCCGTGCCCACGATGCGCGACTCGCGCGCGACGTCGTCCTCCTGACGATGGCGCTCGAGGGCGAGCCCGAAGTCCAAGAGCTTCACGATGCCGTCGACGACGATCACGTTCGACGGCTTCACGTCGCGGTGGATCACGCCGCGTGCGTGCAGGAACGCGATGCCCTCCGCGAGCTGCACCAAGACATTGCGCAGCCGCGCGTAGTCCACCACCGGCGCGGGACGCGGCACGCTCGCAT
>JAEYYV010000078.1 GCA_023428295.1 Pseudomonadota bacterium | reverse complement strand
CTTGACCTCCTTCTCCAGCCCGAAATCCTTGAGGAACCCGTACACGGTCGCGACGTCGTAGTCGTACTGGTGCTTGGTCGGCTCCTGCGGCTTCGGCTCGATCAGGAGAGTGCCCTTGAAACCGATCTTGTGCTTGTAGTCGACCACCATCTGCAGGAAGCGGCCAGCCTGCTGGCGCTCGCGCTTCATGTCGGTGTTGAGCAGCGTCTCGTAGCCCTCGCGGCCGCCCCAAAGCACATAGTTGTCGCCGCCGAGCTTCTTCGTCGCGTCGAGGCAGGCCTTCACCGTCGCCGCCGAATAGGCGAACACGTCCGGATCGGGATTGGTGGCCGCGCCCGCCATGAAGCGGCGGTTGGAAAAGAGGTTCGCCGTGCCCCACAGAAGCCGGACGCCGGTCTGCTTCTGCTTCTCGGCGAAGATGTCGACGATCTCCTCCAGCCGCCCCCGGCTTTCGGCGAAGGTGCTGCCCTCGGGCCGAATGTCCGCGTCGTGGAAGCAGTAGAACGGCACGCCAAGCAGGCTGAACAGTTCGAACGCCACATCGGCCTTGAGCTTGGCCTGCTCCATTTCGTCGCCGAACCACGGCCGGTCGAAGGTGCGACCGCCGAACGGATCGCCCCCCTCCCATGCAAAGGTGTGCCAGTAGGCGACGGCGAAGCGCAGATGGTCCTCCATCCGCTTGCCCGCGACGACCTCGTCCTTGTTGTAGAAGCGATAGGCGAGCGGATTGGTGGAATCCGGGCCCTCGTACTGGATCGGCTTGATGTCGCCGAAGAAGCCGGTGGTCATGTGGTTCACTCCGTCGGGTTGCATGGGGAAGCAGCGGACCGGCACCCGCCTCTCGCTCCTCCCCACGACGCGTGGGGCAGAAGGTCGGGGGTGGAGCGCTCAGCGGCTGGCATTTCGTATCGCTGGATACAGCGCCCGATAGCGCGCATACGCCTCGTCGTAGGCGCCGGCGAGGTCGCGAACGGGCTCGACGGTTGCCGCCGTGGCCGGCGCGGTCAGCACGTCGTGCGGGTTGGCGTTCTCCCCCGCGATCAGGCCGAGTCGGGCTGCGCCGAAGGCCGCGCCGAAATCGCCGTCCGCCGGGATGTCCAGCGGAATGCCGAGCGCGGTGGCGATCGACTTCAGCCAGTAGCGCGAGCGCGAACCGCCGCCGACGGCAGTGGCGCGCGCAAGCGTCGTGCCGGCGGCCTGAAGGGCCTGCAGACTGGCGCGGAAGGCGAAGGCCACGCCCTCGAGAACGGCCTGCGTCATCGACGCGAGGTTGGTCTCATGGCCGAGCCCGGTGAAGGAGCCGCGGATCAGCGCGTCGTTGTGGGGCGTGCGTTCGCCGGAAAGATAGGGAAGGAAGGCGACACCGGTCGGCGCCCGCAGCTCCGCGCCGAGCGCGCCGGTCAGTTCGGCCGCGCTCTTGCCACTGATCCCGGACAGCCAGTTGAGCGAGTCGGTGGCGGACAGGACGACACCCATCTGGTGCCAGGTGCCGGGCAGTGCGTGGCAGAATGCGTGGACCGCACTCTCCGGATTCGGCAGGTAGGCGCCATTGGCGGCAAACAGCACGCCCGACGTTCCGAGCGACACGAAAGCCTGGCCGCCCTTGACCGTGCCCATGCCGCAGGCGGAAGCGGCGTTGTCGCCCGCTC
This sequence comes from Pseudomonadota bacterium, assembly GCA_023428295.1. GTDB lineage: Bacteria > Myxococcota_A > Polyangia > Haliangiales > Haliangiaceae > JABFXX01. Next base: position 1,099 of record JAEYYV010000078.1, on the reverse strand, counting down.
CGCCCGCCACGACGATGCCCTCGCCAAGGCCCCACTCCGCCGCAAGCGCCCGGCGCAGGACGCCACCCGGCTGCGTGCCCTCGACCAGGGCCGGCATCTGGTCCTCGGAGAGGTGCGTCGCAGCGAGAAGTTCGGCGGACCACTGGCGCGCGCCGGTGTCGAGCCAGGCCGTGCCGGCTGAGTCCGACATCTCGGAAATATGCTCGCCGGTGAGCCAGAGCCGCAGATAGTCCTTGGGCAGCAGCACCTTGCGTACCCGGTCGAAGATTGCCGGCTCGTTCGTCCTGACCCAGGCAAGCTTTGGCGCGGTGAAGCCGGGGAACACGATGTAGCCGGTGATGCTGCGGAATTGCGGATCGGCGTCGAGAGCCGTCGCCTCGACGTGGCTGCGGGAGTCGATCCACAGGATGCAGGGCCGCAGGACGCCGTCGTCCGCGCCAAGCAGCGTGGCGCCATGCATGTGGCCAGAAAGCCCGATGCCCCGCACTATCGCGAAGGCGCGGCCATGGCTCGCCTTCAGGGCATCGATCGCGCTGCGCGTAGCCGAGATCCAGTCGGCGGGATCCTGCTCGGACCAGCCCGGATGTGGTCGCGACACTTCGATCGAGGCGCTGGCAGTGCCGACCACCTTCTGGCCGGCGTCGATGAGGAGCAGCTTGACGCCGGACGTGCCGAGGTCGATCCCGAGATACATCGCACTCCTCCCAGCTGCCGGGCGGGACAACGCCGCCGCGATCGTTCGCGGCCTTCCCGCTGGCCGCGTCGACTGGTCATACCAGAAAATGCACCGTGCGGAACCGGTTGGTGCCGCTTCCGCGCAGGTTTTTTTCGTTGTCCGGAATAAATATCAGGCCGGTGTTGCGATCAAGGTGTCTGCACGTCGGGCAAGCAGCGCCGAAATCGGGCTCCCCGGCCGCCTTGCCATCCGGTCCGCCGTCAGGCGAGAGGCGAGCCCGTGGTCGCCAGCCCGGATCGCGGCCTCGATGAGGGTCAGCTCTATGATGTCCCGCTGCGCGGGGCTGCCCCCGAAACGATGGGCTATGAAGGGCAGCGGGGCGAGCAGCGTCGCCGCCTCCTGGTAGCGCCCACGACCGAACGC
>JAEYYV010000070.1 GCA_023428295.1 Pseudomonadota bacterium | reverse complement strand
GGCGATGCTCGTCAGGCGGCAGCGGACGAATGCGTGAGACGAGCAGCGTGAGCCGCACGGCGGCGGTCGTGAGGCGGCGCGCGTGAGGCGGCAGCGGACGAATGCGTGAGACGAGCAGCGTGAGCCGCACGGCGGCGGTCGTGAGGCGGTGCGCGTGAGGCGGCAGTCGTGAGGCGATGCTCGTCAGGCGGCAGCGGACGAATGCGTGAGACGAGCAGCGTGAGCCGCACGGCGGCGGTCGTGAGGCGGCGCGCGTGAGGCGGCAGTCGTGAGGCGATGCTCGTTAGGCGGCAGCGGACGAATGCGTGAGACGAGCAGCGCGAGCCGCACGGCGGCGGTCGTGAGGCGGCGCGCGTGAGGCGAACATGCACGCCCCATGGGATTCTTGTTGTTGCGTAGCGGACTAGCGCTTGAGGCGGCCGAACAAGCCGCCCTTGTCGCTGCCGAGGCGCGCTTCGAGGATGCGGATCTCCGCGGTCGCCTCCGTGTGATCGGGCTGCATGCGCAGCACTTCTTGAAACAGCTCGAGCGCCTTCTGGTCCTTGCCGAGCATGCGCTCGACGCGACCGAGAAAGAATCGCGCGGTGACCGCGCGCGGTGACTTGCGGATCGCTTGCTCCAGGTGCGCGCGCGTGGTCACCGCCACCGCCATCTTGTCGGGCGCCGATGCAAACTTCGCCCACGCGAGCGTCGCGTGATAATCGGGCTCGTCGGGATTGAGCTGGATCGCGCGCTCGAGCTCGCGGATCGCCGTCGCGAGCGAGTCGCGTCGCAGCGCCATCTCGCCGCGGCGAAACGCTTCCTCCGACTCGAGGATGCGCATCGCCATCTCCTCGGCCTTCTGCTGCTCCGCTTTGATCGCCTCTTCGCCGCCGCGGTTGAGAATGTCGATGTACTTCTCGCGACGCGCGGGATCCGTGAGCGTGGCGAACGCGTTGTTGACCTCGGCGAACAGTCGCTGCGCGCGGCGATGCTCGTCGGGAATGCCGAGCGCCGACAAGCGATCCGGGTGGAGCTGACGCGCGAGGTGAAAGTAGCCCTCGCGGATCTGTCCGAGCGTGGCATCGCGCGGCACGCCCAGCAGCGCGAAGTGATCGCCCTTGCTGTTCATGATCGTCAAGCGCTGCTCGATCAGCTGCGCGACGTCCATGCTCGCCTTGATGTCGATCGCGCGGCTCGACGGAACCGCGTTGCCCGGCGGCTTTGCGGTGGGACGCGGTGCGCGCGGCGGATCGGTCGGCTTCGCGCGCATCGCAGCACCCGGCGTCGCCGGTCCCGCGAGCGGTGACGTGGGCTCCTCCGCGCTGGTCATGGGACGCGGCGACAGCGGCTCTGTCGGCGTACCGGGACGCTTCGGCAGTCCCTCGATGACCGGCGGTTGCGACGGATGCGCGTTCGTCCGCGACGGCGCGCGATCCGCCGGAGGGTGGGTCTGCGCGCGCGTCGATACACGCGAGGTCGTCGGTGTGATCGTCGGTGTGATCGTCGGTGTGATCGTCGGTGAGCGCGTGAGCGGCGGCGGTTGTCCCGGCTGCGTCGGCGCGGGCGTGATCGGCGGCGGTTGTCCCGGCTGCGTCGGCGCGCGCGTGATCGGCGGCTGCGTTTGCGCGCGAGGCACGGTCGCATGCGTGGACGCACGGCCCGTCGAGGGATACGTGCTCGACCGCGAGGTGGCGACGCCTGAATCGCCTGACGCGAGGCCGGGTTCGCTGCCCGGCCGATGACTCGATGCCGTGTCGGGCCCGATGCCGGGACTGCTGCCCGGTCGGCTGGATGCGATACCGGTCCCCGGACGACTGCTCGGGTGACCTCCCGGACGATGAGTCGGCGGCGCGATGCCCGGGTTGCTCCCTGGGGCGGTGCTCGGGTTGGTACCTGGCGTGATGCCGGGATTGCTTCCTGGCGTGATGCTCGGGTTACTGCCCGGCGTGACGAGGCTCGGCGAGCTGCCCGTCGGTGGCGTGAAGCTCGACGTCGTGGTGCGCGGAACACCGGCCTCGTCGGGCGCGTACGCTTGAATGCGCGGCGAGCTCGCGGGCGTCGAGACGCGTGGCCGTGGGTGGTTCGGGTCGCTGCCTTCGCGATTCCTGATCGGATTCGACGGTGTCTTCGCGCGTGCGGGCTCGGCGGTCGCCTCGTTGCACGAGACGAGCGCGTACGTCACCGCGCGGATCAGCCGCGCATCGGAGCCGGGCTTCTCCATCTCGTGGATGCTCGCGCCGCGCTTGAGTGCCTCGACGATCTCGTACTCGTCGGCGCCAAAGCCGTACTGCGGCAGATCCTCGTACGCTTCTGCGCGGATCTGGAACCAGCCGCCGTAGCTCGCGAGATCGTCCTCGAGGCGCGACTCGGGGAGCATCGCTTTGGCGCCGAGGAAGATCACGGTGCGAATGTCGAGCGCCGTGCCTTCCAGCGTGGCGAGCTCGATCTCGTCGCGCACGACGAAGTCACCTCTGGTGAGCGCGAACGTGCGCGCAGCACGCTGGGCGATCACGCGACGGCGAAGGCGCATCGCTTGGTCGGGCTGCAAGCGCGCGTGCTCGGCGATCACCTCGATCTCGTCTCGCTGCGGCGCGGCGGCCTGCTTGCGCGCGATCTCCGCGACCTGTGTCGACGAGATCAGGTGGCCCGTAAGCGCTACACGTACCGCAGCATCCGACACGAGGGGCGAGCTCGCAGCGACCACGGCACCCTCCGCGAACACGATGCGATACGGCTTGGCGTCCGCGATCACCGTCACCTGGCCGGTCAATCCGCGAAGCCCGAGCGCTGCCAGCGTCCGTCCCCACGGGCGGTCGGTCACCGTGCCGCGTGCAAGGTCAGCCATTTATCGCCCCCGGCGACCTCGCCGGAACAGGCTCGTTCCGACGTACGCGACCGCCGCAATGGCTACGACGATCACAACGATACCCACCAGGGTCGCGTTGCCTTCGGCGTATCCCCACATCTCTCACAGGATGGAAGGGCTGGCGGTTGGAGTCAACGGGCGGCGCTCTGCTAGAATCGCGATTCGATGAGCACGTCGTTTCCGCTCGACGGAATGCGAGTCCGCTTTGCGGGCGCGACCAACATCGGGCGCAAACGCGATCACAACGAAGACTCGATCTCGCTCCCCGAGAACGAACGCCTCGCCATCGTCGCCGACGGCATGGGCGGTCACGCCTCTGGAGAGGTCGCATCGCGCCTGGCCGTGGAGCTGATCTGCGATCACTTCGCAGAGACAGCCAAACAGCAGACGCTGACCTGGCCATACAAGGTCGATCGCGATCTGCGTACCCACGTGAACCGCATGATCACGAGCGTCATGCTCGCGAACCTCGAGATCTGGGAGCGCTCCCAACGCGAGGCGCGGTTCAAGGGCATGGGCACCACGTGCGTGGCGCTCTACTTCCTCGACGACGCGCTGATCATCGGCCACGTCGGCGACAGCCGCGCGTATCGCATCCGCGGCACCGAGCTCACGCAGATGACCGAGGATCACTCGCTGATCAACGACTACATCCGCATGAAGCGCGTCACGCCCGAGGAGGCCGAGAACTGGCCGCACAAGAACGTCATCGTGCGCGCGCTCGGGATGAAGGAGAGCGTGCAGGTCGACATCCTCACGGAGAAACCTCACGTCGGCGATACGTACGTCCTGTGCTCCGACGGCCTGACCGGCATGATCAAGGACGATCAGATGCAGCACATCCTCATGACCGAGCGCGATCTCGACCGCTGCGTCGATCGTCTGATCACCGCGGCCAACGAAGAAGGCGGCGTCGACAACATCTCCGTCGTACTCGCGCGAGTCGAGGCCGGCTGATGCGCGCACTCGCACTCGTCTTCGTCGTGGCCGCTTCACTCGGCGGGTGCAGCAAGAAACAAGAGGCACCTGTCGACACCGACACCGCGCCGCCGCTGCCCGCCGCCGAACTGAAGCGAGGCAACGACGCGTGCACCGCGTACGTCACGCAGGTCTGCGCGTGCACCACCGAGCCTGCCAAGCAGGCGTGTGCCCTCGCCCGAGCGCTGCCCGAAGCGATCGAGGTCGGCATGCAGGTCGCCACCTCGCCGGACTCCAAGCGTCGCGAAGTGCTGCAGGCCAACGACAGCATCCGCAAGACGTTCAAAGAGTGCATCGAGCAAGCAGCCAAGCTGCCCTCGCTCGGCTGCTAGCTGTCCGCCATTCGGACAATTCCAATGAATTGGAATCGAAGTGGTGGATTTGACCAATTTCGAGACGTTTTGGGGTCGGACCCCAACTCGCTCGAAAAGTGGTGGATTTCACCAGGGGCTAACTACGTGACAATGTTGTCGGCCTCGCTAGCGCGCGCGACCGCGTTCGCCCACACGACGGTGCGCTCGATCGATCGCTCGACGCGCGCCCCCTCCCCGACGATTGCGTACGGCCCGACGGTCACGTTCGCACCCACGCGGGCACCCGCGCAGATCCGCACGGGCGAAACGATCGTCGCGCTCGGATCGATCGTCGCTGACGGATCCACACCCGCGAGCACGCCCGGTGGATGCCGCAGCGTCTCGCCGCCGACGAGCGCCCAGTTCGATTCGAGGTAGCGCTCGGGCGTCGAGTGCTCGGCGAAGTAGCCGCCCTCGTGCTCGAACGCCGCAACCCGCTCGCCCGCTCGCAGCCATGGCAGGTAGCCCTGACGGATCGAGTCGCTCTCGCCGTCGGGCAAGCGCGCCATCACCGACGGTCGCGTCACGTGAACGCCGCAGAACATGTGCTCGCCGTCGCCCAAGATGTTGGTGACGAACGGCCCGCGCTCGTCGCGCTCGACCTGCACCGCGCCCCAGTCCTTCGCGTTCGGCACGCGCTTCACGACCATCATGCCGAGGATGTTCCCCGCGGACCGATACGCCTCGACCAACGCGCGAATATCGAGATCGAAGATCAGCTTGCCGTTGTGCGAGATGAACGGCTCGTCCGTCTTATCGGGATCGAGCAACGCGAGCGCGTGCTTGAGCCCGCCGCCCGTGCCGAGGATCTTCTCCTCGTGGATGTACTGCACGCGCGCGCCAAACCGCGAGCCGTCACCGATCTCGTCGCGAATGACATCGCCGCGGTGGTGGGTGTTGATGACGATGTCCCGCACGCCGTGCGCCACGAGGTTGGAGATGCCGTACGCCAGAATCGGGATGCCACACACGGGCAGCATCGGTTTGGGGCGTTCGGCGCCCACCCGTCCCAGGCGAGTCGAAAGTCCAGCGCAGAGCAGCATCGCGCGCATGGGGCAACCGTCGCACGACGATCGACGCGGGGCCACATTGCGCGCGTCGCCGCGTCACCGCCGCACCGCGACACATCACACCGCAGCGAGCCGCGGTCGTCGCTTCAGTCGTCGCTTCAGTCGTCGCTTCAGTCGTCGCTTCA
>JAEYYV010000433.1 GCA_023428295.1 Pseudomonadota bacterium | reverse complement strand
GCACTGGCCACGAGGGAACCAACAACGCCGGTAACAAGTCGGAGGGAAGCGAAGAGCGCGAATCGAACGGTGGCAAGAACGGCAAGGACGGAGGCACGAACGAAGATACCGAGATCGATGCGGACCTCGACATCTCCGACGCCGAAGAACTGAGGCTCGAGGAGTTCGAGACGGAGATGGGGATGGAGGAAGACGAGGGCGCGGATCCAGACGCGCCGTCGGGTGATGGTCGCGAAGGATCGAAGGATGGCGATCGCATCGGCAGCGACGCTGTGAAAGATGGGACCGGTCCCGGGGGTGATCACGCCAAGCCGTACGGCGATGGAGAGGGCTCCAAAGACGGAGGGAGTGGAGGAACGGAAGAGGGCACCAAGGATGGCGAGCAGGGTGGCGCGGACGAGGGCATGGTCGGCGGTGAGGGCTCCGACGATCACGGCGTCGTCAGTGGAAACTCATTCGGCCTCGGGCTGTTGGGTGTCCCCAAGGCACTCAAGGGCCTCGTCGAGGTCGTGCTCCTAGTTCTCGACGGCGACATCACCGGAAGCGCCGCAGACCTCTTCAAGCAAGCCGCCAAGACCGCTTCGAAAACGTCGGTCAAGGCGACGCGGAAGGCGCTCGCCAAACAAGCGCGTGCCGCTGCTCGTCGTCAGACGAAGAAGGCGATCAAGCAACTCGGCAAGTCCAAGAAGTGGAACAAGGCGAGCAAGCTCGAGAAGAAGGCAGCCCAACGCCGACTGTACTGGGAGTACCAACGTGCCTTCTTCAGCGAGGCGCAGAAGCAGGCGCGACTGGCGCAGAAGCGCGCCAAGAAAGTTCTCAAGAAGAACCCGACCGATGCCGCGGCGCGCGCTGAGCTGTCGCGAGCGATGCGCATCGACGAGGCCGCGAACGTCAAGCCAGTCGCTGGTCGCCTACCGCAGAATCACAAGTTCGCCGGCAAGCCGTTTCCGGACAAAAAGCTCCCGAAGCAGTACCGCGCGAGCAGCGGTGGCAAGGGAGTGAAGTTCTCGGACGAGGGGTTCCCGGATTTTTCGCCGTACGCGAAGCAGCTCAAATCGGGCGGCACGACGGTACAGATCAAGTACACGGGTTCACGAAAGGGCGATTTTGCCGCGGCGAACACGGCGGCTGGCTACAAGAAAACTCCAGCTGGTTATGTCTGGCATCACCTCGAAGACGGCAAGACAATGATGCTCGTGCCCGAAGATCTGCACGATGCCGTGAAGCACACCGGTGGTGTGGCGATGCACAAGAACAATACCGGAGCGGCAACCTATGGCGACTAAGTGGCCTCTGATGGAACTGCGCGGTCCCGTCGTTACAGACAAGGACGTCGATGCGTTCGAAAAAAGCTTGGGCCTCGCACTGCCGAGCGAGTATCGGCAGTTTCTCCTCGACGTAAATGGCGGCTCCCTCGACGAATCATGCGCCGGGTTCGCGTTCGGCGTCGTGAACCGGCTGTTCTGCCTGAAGCATGACGAAGAATCGTGGAATCTCCAGATCCGCGCAGAGCGAGCGAGGAAGTCTCTTCCACATCGCGACCTCCTCTTCGTCGGTCATGACGAGGGAGGCGCAAAGCTCCTTCTCATGTTGTCGGGCGACCACCGCGGCGAAGTGTGGTTCCTCACCGACCCCGACGTGCGCCCTCCCGGCTCGAATCCGCGCGTTTCGTGGCACGACCGTCGAGACATGAAGAAGGTCGCAGCAACGTGGAGCGAGTTTCTCGCTGCGCTCGCTCCGCTGTAGACGAGAGCGCGCGGATGCCTGGCGTTTCGCGTGTTAGCGTTCTTGCCGATGTCGATCGATGGCCGAGTTGGTCTGAAGGTGTTCTCGGCGACCAAAGCCCGCGAACGCGAGGTTCTCGGCGAGACGATCACCGAGTGGATCCGAATGCACCCCGAGTACGAGGTGTTCGAGAGGATCGTCACTCAGTCCTCGGATGCCGAGTATCACTGTCTCGCCATCACGTTGATCTTCCGCACCACCAAATCGCTCGACAAGCGCGACACGAAGCAATGAACTCGCCCGCGTTGTCACGGGGGCGCGAGCAGCGACAGGATGCCGCCCCAACCAGGCTCGGGTACGACAAGAGCGTGCTCCACCAATGACTCGTATGCCGTGGTGACGTTCGCTCTTCTATTACACGACTGGACAGGAGGTCCAATTCGCCAACGCCATCGATCAGGCGACGACCTTCATCCAGGGTACCGGCCACCAGATGGAGTTGGAGGCGATCCGATCGCGAACCCGCGAAGCGCTTCGTTCGCGCGTGACCAACGGCCAGATCGCCGGCGGTAGCTGTTACGGCTATCGACTCGAACGCAAGGCCGATGCGACCGGGCGTAAGTACACCGTGGCGATCGTCATCGAACACGAAGCGAACGTCATCCGACGGATCTTCGCGGAGTATCTCGACAACCGCGGGATCAAGGCCATCGCGCACCAACTGAATGCCGAGGGCGTTCCCGCACCATCGGCCGGGCGACGCGGTAGTGGATCGTGGGCACCCGGCGCGATTCGCACGATTCTCCTCAACCCTCGCTACCGCGGTGTCTACATCCACGGCCGGATCAAGAAGCTCCGACAAGGTGGCGGCATGGTCCGTGTGAAGGCGGAGCCCCACGAGTTGCTCACCGTCGAACTACCTGAGTGGCGCGTTGTCGATGACGCCACTTGGTTCGCCGTGAACGATCGCTTCAAGACCCGCGGGCCGATGCCACGAAGCGCACAAGCAGACGGAGCGAAGTACGCCCTCAGCGGGATCGGCCGCTGCCGCTGCGGTGGCGCCATCGTCGTCAACCGCACGCGCGCACACGGTGGTGGTAGCCGTCGCGTCAAGACGTACGCGTGCCATCGCCACCACGACCGCGGCAATGCGGTTTGTCCGGTCACGGTCCATCAGCCCATTGAAGAAGTCGAAGAGTTGCTCATCGAGCACCTCCGCGAACACATCCTCACGCCGCAGATGGTCGAGATGGTCCTCGAGCACGTTCGCGGCGAGGTGGCGGCACAACTGCCCCAACACCAGGGTGAACTCGAGCGGCTCGACATCGAGTTGAGAAATGCGACTGCCGAGCAGAAGCGTCTCGCCAGGGCCGTCGCTATGTCAGACGAAATCCCCGAACTGGTCACCGAGTTGAGGCAGCGCCTCGCGCGCATGAAGGCCCTCGAAGCTCAAATCGCGGTCGCTCGAAAGACGCCCACGGAACTGGTCGAGATGATCAAGCGCGTAGAGAAATCGGCAAGGGTGCGCCTTGCAGACATTCGTGGCGCGCTCGCCGATCGGCGGGATCTGCGCGAGGTCTTTATGGCGTTGTTTCCGCAGGGCCTTCAGTTCACGCCCAGCCGAACGCCCGACGGCGCTCGCCAGGTTTGGCACATGCGCGGCGCTGTAAATTGCGCGGTCTTAAAGGACCGGGACTCCAAGGAGTCCCGGTCCAATCCGAATCGCGACCCCGACGGGATTCGAACCCGGGCATCGGGCCGCCACAAGGCGAACACAAACAGCAGCTTCGCACGATCACTTGTGGTTACCCGGTCCGTTCGTCCCCGCCCGTCCCCGCTGGTCCCTTGCCTCCTCCGGTTTTCGGGCAACCGTTGCCCACACGCGGTCAGGTATTCCTGCTCGTTTCGGTCGCCGCTTTCGCAGCGGCCTCAGCAGCTTTCACCAGCGTCTTGATCTCAAGAAACATCGGTAGCGCTTTGTCTGGATCGCGCTCGACGTCCACCATCTCAACGAACATGAACTTGTCGCGGTAGTAGTCGATGGCACCGGGCTTGGCATCGACGATCACGGCGGCACATCCGATCGTAAGATGTTGTTCGAGTGCGAGTTCGAACGCGCGCTGCATCAGCATCGTTCCGATCCCGCCCTTTTGGATGTTGCTCCGCACGGCGAGGCGAGCAATGAGCAACACAGGCCACGACGATGGCCCTTTACCACCAACCTTCTCGCGTTCGACGCTCGAGGCGACCACTGTTAGGTAGCCAAGCATCGTGCCATCCTCATCGACAGCCACGTACGTGACACCGAAGCGATGTTGGTTTCCCTTCGCGAACTGTTTGATGAACAGGTCGAGAGCTTCGTTGCCGCAAGTGAACGCGGAAAAGTCGTCGGTCTTCTCAAACTTACGAACGACGACCGCCACCAGGAACGAACGCTACTACAAGAGGGGCGAACTACCGCTTCTTGAACATCGAGATCAGCAGCGCGTTGGGCTCACGCGGATTCTCGATAGCGTTCGAAAGGCGATCGAAGCTCTCGCTGTCGACGACGATACGCTCGGGGATGACGTATCCCGCGTCCTGCTCGTGCGAGCGGGCAGGGAGTGCGTTCTTCCTATTGAGCATTGCCGACATGGGTAACCTCGACCTGTTTATACCGCCGCTACAAACCCCGCGCCGAGGGTTTTCTCGTCGAGATGGCTAACCCGAAGCAGTTTCGAGGACATAGCCGCGAACATTTCGCACCCACGCCGACAGGGATTGTCGGACTGGGGTTGTAGCGTTGGGTCACGATGATGAACCCCGCCGAACTCGCCGAGCACCGAGCCAAGTTCCCCGCTGGCGCCGCACGCGCTGATGCCGAGCGCGCACGCGTCGCTGCGCTTCTCGAGAGGATGTTGCCGCACGAGGGACGGGACCTCGACCAGATCGAAGGTCTCGACCAAGCGCTGGTCGCAGAGCTCGCGAAGGAGCTGTGCATTGACACCGACGGAGTCGCGTGGTCGATCACTGGCCGAGGTCGCGCGATCCTCGCGTGGCAGGACGAACAGCGCTAGCCCAACAACTCTCGACGTGCGCTGCGCGTCGGGGTACCGTCATCGAAGTCGATGCGCCCTGTGCGCGTTGGCCGTCGCTCTCGTTTCTCGCTTACCCCTCGGGGGTTCGCCGTCGCGAGTGACGCCGAGATGCCCCCGTGATGTTCACCTTTCACGTCTGGAGGCTCTGTCATGCGTAACGGTTCGAATTTTGTGTCCCATGTTGATGCTCTCGTCGCTGCCCTCGAGAGCGGCCCGCTGCCGTCGGAGAGCGACGTCCGGTACCTGACCTCACTGCGGAACGATCGGTATGCGGTCGAGGTGGAGACGCACCTCTTGGGCGTGCTCGCCCGTCGGGCGCAGAAGTCTACTTAGACTTCTCAGCAGTGGTAACAGCGCCTTCGAGCGTGAGCACGATCCACGCGGCAAGCGTGCGG
>JAEYYV010000409.1 GCA_023428295.1 Pseudomonadota bacterium | reverse complement strand
GCCGTTGGTGTTGGAGATGGTGCTCTCGCGCGGCTGGATCGGCGCGGTGCCCATGCGGCCCGACTGGGTCAGCCACGGCTCCTGCTGATCGCCGAACATGTCGCGCATGAAGCGACCGAGCGACATCGTCGAGAGACTCATGCGAGCGCTCACCGCGAAGCTCTCGATCGCTTCGAGGAGAAGCCCCGCGCTCTGATAGCGCTGGTTCGGATCCACCGCGAGCGCCTTCATGACGATCGCCTCGAGCGCCTGCGGGTATCCCTGCACGAGCCGCGTCGGACGAACCACGTCGCCCGTGACGATGCGATGCATGGTGTCGAAGTCGGAGTCCGCTCGGAAGCAGCGATGCTGCGTCGAGATCTCGTAGAGGATGATGCCGAGCGAGAACACGTCGCTGCGGCGATCCACGTCACGACCGCGGCACTGCTCGGGCGCCATGTACGCGAACTTGCCCTTGATGATTCCCGACTGCGTCTCGACGCTGCGCGCGGTCGCCTTGGCGATCCCGAAGTCGAGCAGCTTCACCGAGCCGTCGTAGCCGATCATGATGTTCGACGGCGAAACGTCACGATGGACGATGCCGAGCGGAACGCCGTCGGCGCCGCGACGCTCGTGCGCGTGATTGAGTCCTGCGGCTGCGCCGGCGACAACGGTCAGCGCGAGCTCGAGCGGAACGCGTGTGCCTTGGCTCCCTGCTTTGGCGAGGAGAGCGCGCAGGTCTTGCCCGTGCACGTACTCCATCGCGAGGTAGTGGATGCCGCCATCCTCGCCGACCTCGAACACCTGGCCGACGTTCTGATGATTGAGCGACGCAGCGAGGCGCGCTTCGTCGAGGAACATCTGCACCGCGGTGTGATCGTTCGCGCGCTCGGGTGTGATGAGCTTCAGTACGACGTGCCGTTCGAAACTTCCGATGCCTGTGGTGCGGCCAATATAGATGCGCGCCATCCCGCCGGCGGCGAGCGGCATCATGATCTCGTACTTGCCGAGACGTGTGGGTAGCCCCCCGGTAGTGGCTACTACTGGCACGTTTTCGATCGTTCCATTCGACGCGAAGAGTGTCAAGCAAAGGCCGCGGAACCAGTCGGGAAACTCCGCGATGTAGGTTCGAGTCGATCGTGCCGAAACCGCACTACTTCGAGGTGCCCGCGAGCGTCATGTGGGACACGCGGAACGACGGCGCGATGGTGGAGGTGCGCAGGTCGATATCGTCGGCCACCGCATCGATCCTCTTGAGGATCTCGTCGAAGTTGGCCGCGATCGTCACCTCGGATACCGGGAACGTCAGCTCGCCGTTCTCGATCCAGAACCCCTCGGCGCCGCGGGAGAAATCGCCGGTCACCGCGTTGAAGCCAAAGCCCATCATCGAGGTGACGTAGAGCCCGCGCTTGGTGTCTTTCACGAGCGCGTCATGCGACATCGATCCCTTCTGCATGATCAGGTTCGACGTGGTCGGGCCGCGGCTGCCGATCGCACGCGAGTGCGTGGACTTCCGGCCGTCCGCGAGCTTGCGTGCGCTGTACACGTCGCACAGCACGGGCTGCAGGATGCCCTCGAGCACCACCGCGTTCTTCTTGCCAGGCAAGCCATCCCCATCGAACGGGCGCGATCCCGGTGCGCGCGGGATGAGCGGATCGTCGACGATGGTGACGAGCGGCGACGCGATCTGCGTGCCCTCGCGGCCGATCAAGTACGTCGACTTGCGCCAGAACGCGGTGCCGTTCGCGACGCCGACGATCGTCCCGACGATCGATCGCGCGACCTCGTTGGCGAAGATGATCGCGCACTCCTGCGTCTCGACCTTGCGCGATCCGATCTTCGCGACCGTGCGCCGCGCGGCCTCGCGACCGATCGCTTCTGGATCCTCGAGCTGCGCGAGATAGCGACTGCCCGTCCACCAGTGGCCGTTACGCTTCTTCGGCGTCGCGGGATCCGTGGTGTCGTCGCACAGCGGCTCGACGACGAGCGACGCGTAGCTCGAGCGATACGTGCCGACAAAGCCGCCGCTCGTCGCGAACGCGGTGCCGCTCAGGCTCCGCGACCACGTGGCGCCGTCGCTATTGCTGACGCGCTTGTCGTATCCGCGCGCGGCGTTCTCGCCCGCGATCGCCTGCTTCATCGCCCACGCCGCATCGACCTCGGCGACAGCCGGATCGTATAGCTCGAGATCCGGAATGCTCGTCGCGAGCTCGGACGGATCCGGCGGCGACGCGAACTCGTCGGGCTCGGCGAGCCCCGCGAGCGTGACCGTCTCGGCGCACAGCGCCTCGAGTGCCTCGCGGCGCAGATCGCTCGTCGACGTGACCGCGCGGCGACCGTCGCGGATCACCGAGAGGCTGAGGCCGCGGCTGCCGGCCTCTTGCACGAGCTCGCGTTCGCCGAGGCGAACCTTGGTGGTCATCTCACTGCCGTCGCGCACGAGCACTTCGACGTGCTCGCCGCCCGCCTTCTTCGTGATCTCGACGACGAGCTGCGCGACGTCGCTCAGCTCCTTCAGCGTTGCTTCCGTTACCTGGATACCGCTCATGCCTTCGTGCCTCCGACCGTCATCGACGAAATGCGCACCGTCGGCGTACCGACGTTCACGGGAACAGACTGGCCATCCTTGCCACACGTCCAGATTCCATCGGACAGCTCGAAGTCACTGCCGAGCATGTCCACGCGGCGAAGCACCTCCGGTCCGTTGCCGATGAGGTTCACGCCCTTGAGCGGCGCGGTCAGCTTGCCGTCCTCGATCAAGTAGCTCTCGGTCAAGGAGAACAAGAAGTCACCGTTGGAGATGTTCACCTGGCCGCCGCTGAAGCGCTTCGCGTACACGCCGCGCTTCACGCTCTTGATGATGTCCTCGGGGTTGTCTTGCCCGCCGAGCAGCGACGTGTTGGTCATGCGCGGCAGCGGCATCGCGCGGAACGACTCGCGACGACCGTTGCCCGACGGCTCGATGCCGAAGTGCTTCGCGCTCAACCGATCGTGCATGTAGCCGACGAGCACGCCGTTCTCGATCAGCGTGTTGTGCTGACCCGCATAGCCCTCGTCGTCGACGTTGATCGCGCCGCGCGAGTTCACGATGGTGCCGTCATCCACCACGGTGCACAGCGGCGACGCGACGTTCTTGCCGATCTGCCCCGAGTAGTTCGACGTCTCCTTGCGGTTGAAGTCGGCCTCGAGCCCGTGGCCCACCGCCTCGTGCAGCAAGATGCCCGAGTCTCCCGCGCCGAGCACGACGGGCATCTCGCCCGCCGGTGCATCGCGCGCGTCGAGCATCGCGATCGCCACGCGCGCTGCTTCGCGACCGTGCGCCGCGGCGTCGCGCGTTGCATCCGCGAAGTACTCGAGTCCATAGCGCCCTCCGCCACCGCCCGATCCGCTCTGGCGCTTCGTGCCGTCCTCGGCGGTCGCCGACACACCGATGCGCAGGATCGGCTGGATGTCGGTCGCCATGCGGCCGTCGGACGTGAACAACAGGATCTCTTTGACGTACTCGCCGAACGACGCTTGCACCTTGATGATGCGCGGGTCGTACGCGCGCGCCGCCTTGTCCGCGGCGCGGAGCAGCGCGAGCTTGTCCGCGACGGGCATGACGATCGACGGCGTCGGGATCGCATAGAAGCTCGGCGTGGGAACACTCGTCAGCGACGCGACGTTCACCGGCGCATGCCCCCCACCCGCCGCGATCTGTCCCGCGGTGCGCGCGGCGTGCACCATCTTCTCCCACGCGAGGTCCTCGCAGTACGCGTACCCCGTGGCGTCGCCCTTGGTGACGCGCACGCCGAGCCCGAGCGAGATATGCCGACCGAGCGTCCGGATCTGCTCCTCCTCGAGCGCGTAGTCCGCTTGCACGCGAAACTCGAAGTACAGATCCGCATAGTCACCGCCAGCTTCGAGCGCGTGACCGAGCAGCTTGTTCGCCATCACCGTATCGATCGCGTTCGCGCCGCCTTGCGAGAACGGCGCGCGTAGCGCCGCGGGTAACGTCGTCGTCATGGCGCCACTCTAGCAGTCGATCGACGAGCTTCACATCGCCGCGACCACAGGCCGATCGCCGAAACGACCAGCGCGTCCAGGCAGGTCGCGACGCGAAAACCTCGTCGGAGTCGCCTTCGATCCACCTCCACTCGCGTACGCTGGATCGTCATGGGCATGGGCTCCCTCACGCTGCACATCCACGCGCGCGGCGGCGAAGTCCGCACGCTGGTCGTCGGCAATGGAGACCACACGATCGGCCGCGCGAGCACCAACGCGATTCCGATCGACGACGGCATCCTGGGCCGCCACCACTGCATCCTGCGCGTCACCAACGATCGCGTCACCGTCGAAGACACCGACAGCGCGAGCGGCACCTATCTCGACGGCAACCTCACGCGTGGCCCCACCGACGTCAACGAAGGCTCCACGATCTCGATCGGCTCGACGCGCATCCAGATCGTGCGATCGTGACCGACGACGCGATGCGCTCTCTCCGCGTCGGGCGCTCTACTTGCCCGCGCGACCCGTGACCTTCGCGAGCGCGCCTTCCGCCGCCGCCGCCGCTGCCGCGACCTCCGCTTCGCTGCCACCGAGCCACAAGCGTCCGAACGCGCCGAACGTGATCACCTCCATGAGGTGAATGTTGGCCGCCTTCTCGGCCTCGTTCGCCGCGAGCGCCGCATACGCCGCCGGGTACACCTCCAGGATGTACAGCGTCTGCCCGCGCATGATCATGTCGCCGTGGCGCATGCGATTGATGAGCTGGCTCTGATGGCCATCCAGGCCCGTGATGATCTGGCTCGACACCACGCGTGGCTTGATGCGGTCCTCGCGCTTCACGCCCATGTTGCTCAAGATCGCGTCCACGGCCGCCTCGACCTGCCCCTTGTCGTCGTTGTGGAGCTCGAGCATCCCGTACGCGCGCTCGACGACCTGCATGCCCGGCCGACACGTCGTCGCCTTCAGCGCCGCATCCGTCAGCTGATTGATGGCGATGCCCGGCGCGATCTCGATGAACAGCGCGGACTCTTCCTCGAGCGGCATGAACCCCGAACACACGGTCTGCAAGAACCCCGTCAGCTGCGGCTGCAGCGAGTCCAGAACAGTCAGCGCTCGAAGCTCCATCGCGGGCAACCTATCACAGCTGCTCGCCGGCCCGACGCACCCGACACGCGAGACGCGCGGGAGGTGGGGACGCGCTAGGCTTTCGCGCGTGGAGCTGCTCGTCGCCGCCGTTCTCGGTCTGTCCTCGGTGGCAGCCGCGATGTGGTGGCGAACCGACGCTCGCCGGACGCGCCGCGTGCTCCGCCGCGCCCGTGTCGTGCGCATCGCCGACCTCGTCGACGGCCGCCTCGCCTGCATCGTGGGCCGCGTCGAAGCCGACGCCGAACCGATCGTCGCCATGATGACGGGCGTCCCCTGCGTCGCCTTCGACACCACGACCTCCTCCGTCGCCAACGCGAGCACCGTCACCGTCAGCACCACGCGCCGCGCCGTGCCGTTCTTCATCGTCGACGAGTCGGGCCGCGCACGCGTCGATGCGCCCCAGCTCGCCCTTTGCAACAAGCCGAGCGCCCGCTCGGATCGCTTCGAGGAGCGCGTGCTCCACGTCGGCTCGCGCGTGCGGCTCGTCGGCAGCGTGTCCCTGAATCCCGCCATGCACGCGAGCGCCGATCACGCGTATCGCGAGGGCGGTTACTCGGCGACGATCGTCGGCACCTCGAAGTATCCGCTGCTCGCCGACGTCGAGGACTGACGCGCACGGCCGATCGCCACGACCACATTCCCATCGAACGCCCCCCATCGAACGACCGCATCGACGCCCACGCGGGATAGACCGTGAAGATATCGGCGAATTCAACCGCGGGGCCATGGGATCGTCATCCGGTCCTCGAGAGGCGCCACGGCCGACGCTGCGCCCCACTGCGCCCCACTGCGCCCATTCACCGATCTACCGCCCCCCCGTGAACGTTTACGTTCAAACTGGGTTCTTACCGCTGTTAGAACCTGGTTTGGACGGATCTCTCGGCCAGGGGGTATCCGATCAGTACATGTGTGCGGCCTCGTCGCGATCGATCGCACGTCGATCGCACGTCGTTCGCACGTCGATCACGACACGCTAACGACCGCGCTTGGGCGTCTTCGATCCAAACGACCGCCCCTGCCCGCCTCCGCGACCGCCACCGCTACGTGCGCTGGTCCCTCGAGAGGCGCCACGCGGACCGGCACTGCGCCCGCCGCTGCGCGGACCACCATCGCGCGGACCGGCGCTGCGCCCGCCGCTGCGCGGACCACCATCGCGCGGACCGGCGCTACGCGGGCCACTACTATCGCGCGCACCAAAGCGCCCGCTACCGCTACGCGGACCTCCATCGCGTGGACCACCACTGCGTGCGCCGCCACGTGCGCCACCACCATCGCGCGCGCCGAAGCGATCGCCGGCACCAGCGCGCGGACCGCCACTACGTGCGCGGCTGCGCGGACCTTCATCGCGCGCACCAAGGCGCCCGCTACCGCTACCGCTACGCGGACCTCCGTCGCGCGGACCGCCGCTGCGTGCACCACCGCCATCGCGCGCACCGAATCGACCGCCGCCACCACCGCCATCCCGTGCACCTCCGCGTGGTCCGCCATCGCGCGCACCGAATCGACCGCCGGCACCACCGCCATCGCGTGCACCTCCGCGTGGTCCGCCATCGCGCGCACCGAATCGACCGCCGGCACCACCGCCATCGCG
>JAEYYV010000336.1 GCA_023428295.1 Pseudomonadota bacterium | reverse complement strand
CCGCACGGCGCGGCGTCGTCGCTCGCGCCGCGTGGCATCGCGGCGACGATCCGGCCGCGCCAGGGTGCAAGGCGACGCCGAGCCCCGTGCAAGCCGTTGCGAGGTGGATGCGGGCCGCGGAGTGACTACGTCTGCGCGTTGCGCTCTTGGTAGATGCGCAGGATATCGGCCGCCGTCTCTTCGATCGCGCGGTTCGTGACGTCGATGACCGGCCAGTTCGGATGCTTGCGGAAGATCTCGCGCGAGTACGCGATCTCGGTCTCGATGTGCGCGCGTTGGCCGTACGACGAATCGTTGGGCATGCCGAGGTGCGAGAGCCGCGCTTGGCGGATTCGCATCAGCATATCGGGCTGCACGATGACGCCGAAGACCTTGCGATCGTCGACCTGCGAGAGCTCCTCCGGCGGATCCACACCGAGGACGATTGGCACGTTCGCGACCTTGAGGCCGCGCTGCGCGAGATACGTGGACAGCGGCGTCTTCGACGTACGCGAGATACCGACGAGCACGAGGTCCGCTTTGGGCAGGTTGCGCGGCTCGGCGCCGTCGTCGTTCTTCACGGCGAACTCGACCGCCTCGATGCGGCGGAAGTAGTCGTCGTTGATCGAGTGCAACAGGCCCGGCACGCCCGCGGGCGCAGAGCCGAGGTACATGGCGAGCTTGCTGATGAGCGCGCCCATCAGATCGACGGTCTCGATGTTGTAGCGCTCGACGAGCTGGCTGATCAGCGCGCGCTCCTCCGTGTTGACCACGGTGAACACCACGAGCGCACGCGACTCGGAGGCCTTCTCCAGGATGCTCTCGAGCTCGCTCTCGAGGCGAACGCGCGAGTACAGGCGCACCTGCACCGGCTCGCTGAACTGCAGCGTCGCGGCGCGCACCATGCGCTCGGCGGTCTCGCCCGTGGCGTCGCTGATGATCATCACCGTCTTCATCGGGCCGTCTATATCACGGGCAGATGATGACGTGGCTTCGTCGCCGTCGTGCTCGCGCGACGATCGATGACCCGCGGGCACTCGGGATCCGGAGCCGCGAGGTCGCCCGTGACGTGGGCCGAGACCACCTTGCAGCCGCCGCGGCACAGCGAGTGATAGGTGCAGCTCGCGCACGGCTCGGCGGCGTCGCGCCACCGACGGAACGCGCCGAACGCGTCGGGAGCATCCCAGTAGCGAGCGATCTGGTCGACCTTGGGTCGGACACCCCCCTGTGCGGGCGGAGGTGAGGCAAAACTGCACGCCGTGAGCTGACCGCCAGGCTTGGCTCCGACGAGGAAATCGCCGCCAGTGCAGCCGTAGACAGCGAGCTGGGCGAGCAGCGCTCGGTCGGGCGCGTGGTGCGCGAGCATCGGCGTGTACGAGCAATCCACCTTGACGCGGATCGCGTAGCGCTTGGCGTGGGCGAGGATCGCGGGCAGGAACGCGCGGTGCTGCTCGTCGGTGCAGCGCAGCTGTTCGTACGCGCGCGCGCCGCGACCGCTCGGCTTGAACCGCAGGAGCTCGACTTCGGAGAGCCGGCGCTCGGCGGCGTAGCGAAAGATCGCGTCGAGCTCGTCGAAGTTGTGGCGCGTGACGACGACGTTGATGCCGACCTCGCGCTTCGCGGCGCGCAACCGACGGATCGCAGCGTCCGCGCGCGCGAAGCCATCGAAGCCGCGCACGGCAGCATAGGTGGCGCCGAGCCCGTCGAGCGAGACGTTGATCTGCCCGAAGCGATCCGCGATCGCGACGAGCGCATCGAGCCCGTCGAGTCCGGACGTGGTCAGGTTCGGGATGATGCCGCGTGCGCGCGCGTGATCGGCGAGCTGTCCGAGCCACGGAAGGATCGCACTCTCACCACCGCCGAGTGCGACGTGAAACACGCCGGCATCGGCGAGCGCGTCGATCGCGCGCGTCCAGTCAGCGAGCCCCCACTCGTTCGGTGCGCCCTCGGCGGACGCGCCGGTGTAACAACCTTGGCAGCCGGCGGTGCACCTGTTCGTGAGCTGCAGATGCGCTTCGAGCGGCGCAGACAGCGGCGCATCGCCGAGCTCGATCGCGGGCGCGGCCCACGCCGCAGGCTCGCTCGTCACGAGTCCGCGCACGCTCCGCGCGTAGTCGCGATCGACGAAGACGAGCGCGCGCGGCACCACGGTCTGCAGGATCGCGCCGAAGCGCTCGAAGCGAGCTTGCCGCGGCTTCGCGATCCGCCACGCGCGCGCACGTTCGACGAGCGCGAGCCCGTCGTCGACGGCACGACGTGCGAGGCGAAGGGCAAACGACAGCACGCGACGACTGTAGCAGCGCGCGGTGCGCCTGCCGCGTGCGCTTTCTCTGCGGCGCAGTCTCCATTGCGCAGGGCGTTTCGCTTATTGTGGTGTGATGCGTAGGTTGGCGCCGCTGGTCTTAGTGTCGGTTCTGTCGTCGAGCTGCATCACGTACACCGCACATTCGAGCAACCCCGAGGGCGGCCGACAGGCAACGTTCCTCGCGGTCGAGGTCGGCCTCGGTCTCGCGACGGGCGTCGGGCTCGCGAAGAAGAAGCCGGAGCGCCCGATGTGGCAGCACCTGACGCTCGGTCTCCTCACCGCGTTTGCGCTCGACGGTGCGATCGCGTTGCTCGTGTGGGACGCCGGCAAAGACAAGGACTGACGAGCGTCAGCGAGCGAGGCGAGCGTCGAGCTGTTCGAGCAGCTCGATGATCTGCACCATCTTGTTCGCGAGCAGCGTGTCGCCCGCGCGCTGATCGACGGCCGCGCTCACCACGGGGACGAGCGAGCTCTCGATGCGGCGGATCTGCGCGGCGACCGCGGCCGCGTCCCAGTTGTCACCGCTGTCGTGCTTGTGCACGATCGGCTTCTCGACGACGATCGGCGGCGGGGCGGGGCGCTCGATGATCGCTTGCAGCGCGTCGCGCAACGAGCGGAGCTCCACAGCGAGGTGCGCGTTGCCGAGGCTCGCGTGGATCGCGCCCAGGTGCTGGCCGAGCTCGCTCGCGAGGCCCGTCATGGTGCCGGCGAGCTTGGTCACGGGATCCGCATCGCTGCCGCCCATGCGGCGCTGGCGAACGAACTCGGTCTTGATCTCGGCCCATCGCTTGGCGCGATCGCCCGCGAGCGTTCCGCGCAGCTCGCCGAGCTTGAGCAAGTTCTGCTCGGCGGCGGTGGTGAGCGTCTGTGACTCGGACTGGTAGTGATCGTCGACGAGCCGTTCGACCTCGGCGGCGGTCAGCGCGGACACCACCTTCTCGGCGATCTTGTTCATGTTGCGGTAGCTGCCCTGCAGCTTGAACGGCGGCTCCGTGCGGAACGTGTCGGCCTGCGCCGCCGAGCGGATGTACTCCGCGTTGACGGCGAGCAGCGTCTTCTGCGCGGCGAACAGGTGCCGCATCACCGAGAGGATCTCCTCGAGCTCCACGCTCGAGTAGCCGTGCGAGAGCTCCGTCGTGGGGACCGGCTCGCCTTGCGCCATGCGGATCAGCTTGTAGACATCGTCGAGCGAGCGCGTCGCGAGCGGCGCGAGCACAGGGTTCGACGTGAGCGCGTTCTCGAGGAACGACAGCGCGAACGCGTCGCTCTTGCCGGCGAGCACTTCGCCGAGGTTATAGACGTCGGCGCGGTTCGCGAGCATGTCGGGAATGCGGAACTGCTCGCCGCTCTCGGTGTACGGGTTGCCCGCCATCACCACGCAGAACTTCTTGCCGCGCAGATCGTACGTGCGCGTGCGGCCGCGCCAGACGCCCTCGATCTTTCGCTGCGCGTCGCACAGCGAGATGAACTTCTGGAGCAGCTCGGGCGACGTGTGCTGGATGTCGTCGAGATAGAGCATCACGTTGGTGCCCATCTCGAGCGCGAAGCTGACCTTCTCGATCTCCTGGCGCGCCGTCGCGTTGGGCGCATCCGCGGGATCGAGCGAGGTGACGTCGTGCCCGAGCGCCGGACCGTTCACCTTCACGAACGCGAGACCGAGGCGCGCGGCGACGTACTCCATCAGCGTCGTCTTGCCGTACCCCGGCGGCGAGATGAGCAGCAGCATGCCCATCTGATCGGTGCGCTTGGCGCTGCCGGTGGCGCCGAGCTGCTTCGCGAGGTTCGCGCCGACGAAGGGCAGGTACACCTGATCGATGAGCTGGTTACGGACGAACGAGCTCATCACGCGTGGCACGAGCTCGCTCAGCCGCAGCCGCGTGCGCTCGCGCTCGACGATGCTGGCGCGCAGCGCGCGATACGCACGGAACGCCGGCACGATGTCCGTGCGGAAGCGATCGAGCCGCGCGACGAGCTCGTCGAGGCGGATGCGCATCGTGCCGTCCTGGATCCGCGGATGACGGCCGAGCAGCCCACCGAGCGTCTCCTCGATGTTCGCGCTCGATGCCTCGTGCGGGACTCCGCGGATCGCGAGGAGCGTCGCTGCTTCTAGCGCGGCGGATGCCAGCTCCGGCTTCTTGCCGACGACGCCCTCGACCCACGCACGCGCTAGCGACAGCCCAGCACCCGGAGCAGCGGCGAGCGCGCGCAGGTCCTCTTCGAACGCAGCGCGTGCATTGCGCGCATCGAGCTCGGACTCGAGCGCCTCGACGATCGCGAGCGCTTGGCCACTCGCGACGAAGCTCGGCGAGGCATGCGACAGCTCGCGTACGAGGTAGCTCGCGGCGAGCTCCGCGTCGGCCGCATCGAGACCGGCGACGACGAGCGACGGATCTCTCGCGAGCAGCGCGCGCATCTCGGCGGCGATCTCCTTGGCGAGCTGCGAACGACCACCGCGATCGCCGAGCACCTCGACGAGCCGCGCGTGGCTCTGCGCTGCGCGATGCCAGCGCGTCTGTGCGTCGTGCGGCGTGCCCCAGAACACGCGTGCGAGCGAGCGCGCCGACGCCGAGAACGAGAGCAGGCCCGCGGTCTCGCGCATCGCGAGCAAGCGGCCGAGGATCAGCGCCGCGTCGTGATCGTGCACGCCGCGCTCGTAGCCCTCGTCGTAGCGCTCCTGCGCGATCTGGCGCAGCGACGCCTCGAGCGTCCCCTCGCGCGCGGCGTCGTGGAGCGCTGCCATCGTGAGCGGACCGCGCCCCGCCTCGGCGTCCGCGAGGACCGACGCCGCGAGGTACTCACCGCGGTAGACCTCGGGCGCCTCGCTCGGCAGATCCTGGTTCCACAGGTGCTTCGCGGCGTGGAGCTGCTCGTCGACGAGCGGCTCGTAGAAGTCGGTGCCCGACAGGTGGAGCGCGAGCCCCCCGATCGAGTCGTCGGGGTGCGGAACGATCATCGCCTCGAGCGGCTGCGTGTTCACCGCGAAGCGATGCGCGCCGAACTTGATGATGTCGGTGCCGCCCTCGAACAGATCCGCGCGATCGCGTTGCCCGCGCAGCGCGTCCTGCCGCGCGGTCTTGAGCTTCGCGTCGATCTCGTCGGCGCGCACGCTGTCTCCGAGCGTCTGCAGCTCGGTGATCAGATCGCGCAGCTTGGCGATCATCGCATCGGACGCGAAGTACGCGTTGACCTCGTCGCTCGTGGCGAGGGTAGCCGCGCGGCGCGGAACGCCATCGAGGATGCGGATCGCGGCCTTGTGCAAGTTGGCGGCGCGACGCTGTCTCTCGGCGGAGAGCAGCTGCTTGCGCGCTCCGACGGCGTCGACGATCTCCTCGCGCTTGACCAAGATCTCGGCGGTGAGCTCGTCGACATCGGCGAACCGCCCCTCGAGCTCCTCGAGCTGGACGAGCAACCGCGTGAGCTCCTGGTCGCAGCGCTCGGGCGTATCGCACTGCGCGAGCGCCGACGCCACGCTCTGCGTGATCAGGCGGATCTGGGCGGCGAGCTCGGAGCGCCCCTCCTTTGCGGCGAGATCGCGATAGCGCCCCTCGATCGTCGCGCGCGTCCGATTCACACGACCGAACGCATCGGTGATGTTCTCGAGGATCGTCGTGCGTTGCGTGGTGTCGTCGATCTTCAGCGAGCCGATGACGTTGCCCAGTAGATCGAGGCCGCCCGCGACCTGATCGATCTGTTCGCGGATCGGCTTCAGCTCGACGGCGGTGTCGAGCTCCAGCGCGCGCACCGCGAGTGCATCGGCCTTGTCCACCAGCTCGACGAACGCGTTGCCGCGCGCGAGCAACGACACGCAGTCCGTGGTCACGCGTTCGAACGCGCTCGCGACCTCCTGCTCGAGCTGGGCGAGGCGAGCGGTGTCGATGAAGCGGATCTCCTTCTTCGAGATCAGCTGGCCGCGCAGCCCGCGCAGGCTCGTCAGCGCTTCGAGGAACGGATCCACGCGATCCCAGCCCTCCGAGCGTGCAGCGCGCAGCTTGTCCGCGACGAGCGCCTCCGTCTCCGCGAGCGCTCTCTTTGCCGCGGCCTCGAGTGCGACGACCTTCTCGTACTCGTCGAGGATCAGCTTCGCCGCGCCGCGAACATCGGCGATCGCCGACTTGAGATCACCTGCATCGGCGTGACCGAGCCAGTAGTACGCGTCGACCGCGCGCGTCGACAGCGCGAGCAGATCCTCGAATGTGGTCTTCGTGGGCTTGTCGCCACTGGCGAGCCGCGCGAGTGACAGCGCATCGGAGAGTCCGCGCACGAGATCTGCGTTGCCGACCTTGGCGAGGTAGCTGCCATCCGTCGGTGCCGTCGCCGCGAACTCCGCCGAGGTGAACGGCGTCTGCCACACCTGCATCGGATGCACCCGCGTCGGCTCTGCGGACACCGCGCGCATGACCACCATGCGCCCGTCGGGAAACAGCGAGTAGCCGTGGCACAAGATCGGCGTGGCGATCGTCTTTTCGATCAGGTTGTACGGGAACAGCACGTACATCCCATCGCGGCCGCGTTGATAGACGTAGAGCACGTCCTCGCCGTTCGGCGACCTCAGCACGCGCTCGAGGACGAAGTCCGAGTAGTCCCCGTCGAACAGCTTGCGGTCGCCACCGACCAGCACGTAGCCGCCGGGGAACACGATGCCGTGATCCTCGGGGAGCGAGCGACAGCCCTGCGCGATTCCGTCCGCGCGCACGACCACGCGCGACCGCGTATCGAACACGAGGTAGCGCCAAGCGTTCTCGCGGAACGGGAGCACCTTCAGGAGGATCAGTCCGCCTGCCGGACCGATCGGCGCGTAGAAGATGCGCGCGTCGTCGAGCGTCTGGTTCGCGTCGTCGACGGGCTCGCTGTAGATGCCGCGCCCGGTCTCGGTGTTGTCCTCGATCTTGATCGTGAGATCGCCAGCGACGCACTCGACGAAGATCGTGTCGAGGATGTTGTAGTGCGGGTGCCTGCCGGGGCGCTGATGCTCGCGCGTGACCTCGCGCCACTCGAAGTCTAGCGGCGGCGGAAACAACTCCACGTAGTCGCGATCGCCACGATCGTCGACGTACTCGATGCGTCCATTCGGCTCGATCCGCCAGCGCAGGACCTTGATGTCCTTCCACGTCGCGCCCGCCTGAAACACGGCGAGCAGCTGCGTGTCGCGCTTCACGAGCTGCAGGAGGCGCGCGTCGCGGTAGTAGCGATACAGGTTCGCGAAGTCGCGCTCGACCATCGCGCCGGTGAGGAACCCGCCGAGCGAGTCCATGGGCAGCGCCGACGTATCGAGCGCGCCATCCGCGCCGGTCTCGAAGCGATGCAGCGCGACAACGTCGGACAGCTTGGTCTCGGCCTTGAGCCCGAGGAAGACGTTGTAGCCGAGCAGCAGCGAGTTGCCGATGGCGACCATGTCGACGGGCGAGCAGTTGTGCTCGGTGCGGATGCGCTCGGTCGCGATCAGCTGCGGCTCCGTCGAGCCGAACACCGACTTGCGTCGAGCGTTCAGTGCGTCGGCGCGCTTCGCGAGCTCGGCACCGGCGGCCGAGAGTCGCGCGCGGAGAACCTCGTAGTTGCCACCGGTCAGAGCGGCATCGACGTCGTTCGCCGTTGCCTTCGCACCGCCTTCGTCGGCCGCGACCATCTCGCTCAGCTCACCTTGTCGTCATGCACGCCGAGCTGCCGCGCCTTGGCGAGCAGCGCTTCGAGCTTTCCGCGGGTCGTCGCGTCGGCATTGATCATGAGGCTGCCGAGCACGCCGGAGATCGTGAGGTTCTTGAGCGACTCCGAGCTTCCACCGACCGCGCGGACCATGTCCTTCACGTCGTCGACTAGCTGGCCGGTGCCGCTGTTCAGGCGATCGCCGAGCACGCTCTGGATCGTCTTGCTGCCACCGACCACTTCGTCGATGCCCTGGCCGAGGCTGACCGCCTTGACGAAGCGATCGAAGAACTGGCCGTCCCCGCCGACGATCTTGATGTCGGCGTTGCCCATCGCTTCCGCCATCACTCTGGACTGCGCCTCGGTCATGGCGACGCGCGCCTTGAGTCCCTCGAGAGCGATCTGACGCTCGTTGTCGAGGCGGAGACGGAACTCCTCGTGCTCGCGGCCCGCGCCCTCGAGCTGCTTCATCGCGTTGGCCTTCTCGGCGAGACCCTTGGCCTCGGCGAGCATGCGGCTCTCGATCGCGGCGGCCTCGGCCTGCTTGGCAGCGACCTCGGCGAGCAGCTTCTCGCGCAGCGACGCGGCCTCGGCGAGCCCGAGCTTCTCGACGGCAGCGGCTTCCGCTTCGCGACCCGTGGCCTCGGCGATCGCCTTGCGCCGAACGTTCTCGGCGATGATGTGGCCCTCCTTGTCGGCGACGGCGACCGCTGCATCGCGGACGCGAACATCCGCGAGGCCCTCGGCGGCGTGCTCGGCCTGCGCGCCTTCCGAGCGGCGAATCGCAGCGCGCGCTTCCTTGTCGCTCGCTTCCATCGCGGCGTCGGCGAGGATGAGCTGCTTCTTGGCGTGTGCCTGCGCGACCTGCTGCTCGGCTTCTGCCTTCTTGATGTCCTTGATGAACACTTCCTGCGCCGCGGCCTCGGCGTGGACGATGGTCACGTGCTTGTGACGCTTGGCCTCGGCGTCGGTGCGCAGGTCCTTGATCGACTCCTCCTCGACGGCAACCGTCTTGTCGACGGCGACACGCGCGCGAACGATGTCGGCGATCTGCCGCTTCTCGGCCTCGACGGCCTTGTTCATCTCGATCTGCGTCAGTGACACGTCCTTCTGGCGACCGACCTCCTCGAGGTCATGCGCCTTCTGTACGCGAACCTTCTCGACCTCGACCTCGCGGATGCGGCCCTGCTCGGACACCTGCACGGCACGGAGCTTCGCTTGCTCGGCCATCTGCACCGCTTCCTCGGCGCGCTGGCGCTCGACGTGCGTGCGCTTCTCTTCGTCGAGGCGGAAGCGGTTGGCCTCGTTCTCCTCGCGCGCGTTGGCGATCGCGATCTCTTTGTTCTTCTTTGCTTCGGCTTCCGCGCGCTGCTGCTCGAAGCGGAACACGGCCTCGTCGGAGGTCAGGTTCTGCTTGCCGAGCTCCATGCGCTCCTTCTGCTTGAGCTGGTTGGTGTCGATCGCGGCCGCCGTGGTGATCTCGGTGATCTTCCGAATGCCGAGCGAGTCGAGCACGTTGTTCGGATCGAGCACCTCGATCGGCGTTTGCTCGAGGTAGTCGATCGCGCAGTCGTCGAGGACGTAGCCGTTCAGATCCTTGCCGATGACGGCGATGATCTGATCCTTGAACACGTCGCGCTGCGTGTAGAGCTGCTCGAACTCCATCTTCTTGCCGACGGTCTTGAGCGCCTCGGAGAACTTCGCGGCGAACAACTCCTCGATCGTCGCTTGCTGCGACGCGCGGAAGCAGCCGATCGACTGCGCGACGCGAAGTACGTCATCTACCGTCTTGTTCACGCGTACGAAGAACGTGACCTTGATGTCCGCGCGAATGTTGTCGGCGCAGATGAGGCCCTCTTTTCCTCGTCGAGATACGTCGATGGTCTTCACCGACAGGTCCATCACCTCGGCCTTGTTCACGATCGGCAGCACGATGGCGCCGGTGAACGTGACCTTGGGCTCGGTGCCCATCTTGTTGACGATCATCGCGCGACCTTGATCGACTTGCCTCCAGGTCCGCGCGATGAGGACCAAGATGCCGAGGAGGAGCACCGCTCCAACTGCGATCATGATGATTGCCATGTCCTGTCCCATTGCTCTCTCCTTTGGCCGTTAGGCTTCCTGGTTGTCCGGCGCGGCCGGCAACACGCTGGTCTGTGGCTCGACGACATACGCAGCGCGCTGCTCGTCGAAATCGATGATCAGTGCTTTGTCGCCGCGGCCGAGCCTGCCGGCATCGCAGCGCACCGGGATCTGCAGCACGGTGCCGCCGTCCTCGAGCGTCGCCTGTCCAAACCCGTTGTCGACGTGGCCCGTGTTGATGGTGCACGTGTGACCGACGTAGTCGCGGTTGGACTTGCCCTCCTTGACCGCGAAGATCGGCGCGAGCGGGCGCACCAGCACCGCACTCACGAGCATTCCGAGCACGAGCATGATCGGGAACAGCACCCACCGAAGGCCCGTCCCCATGTCCGTGATCACGTAGTGCGAGATCGTCAGCGAGCCGCACCAACCGACGAGGAGGATCAACGAGACGCTGATCGTCATCGGAACTTTGCCGAGCCCCAGGCCGCTCCACACGCCGCCGCCATCGACATCCGAGCCGATCTTGATGCCCTTGATCGCTTCCACGCCGCCCTTGGCGCCGCCCGCGAGATCGCCGAGTCCCTTGCCGGCGCCTTCGGCACCGCCGAGCACATCGATATCGAGCGCGCCGAGCAGCACGAGCAGCCAATAGAACAGCGCGATGCCGAGGCCGATCGTGAACACGACCGTCGGAGCGTGCAGTGATGCTTCGATGAGCTCGTTCACCTATTTCCCCTCGTCGATGACATCCGTGGTGCGGATATCACTGGTAGGTCGCCAGGTGACGACGAGGAAGGGCCGAAGTCACTCGCCGGGCACGATTTTTCGTTCGCCTTCGACGAAAAACCACCCAAGGAATCCGGACCCAAGGTTGCCGCATGCGCGCCGTGTCACCGCGCGCCGCTCTTGGTTGCGTACTTTTTCCGGTCAGCCCGTCTTGGGGGCGGCAGTCACGACGATGCGCTCGCGCTTGCTGACCACCACGCCGCCCGGCTTCTCGATCGTGACGGCGAACAGCACGGGCTCGTCGACGGAGAGCTTCGCGGTGATCGGAATGATCACCTCACCCGCCTCCGAGATGTCGAACACGCCGCCATCGACAGGCGTCTCTTGTGGGCGGTTCTTGTCGAAGATCCAGAGCTGATACTGGAGCTGCGTCGGATCGTTGGTCGCGAGACCGGTGAAGCGCATGTAGCCCTTCTGCGCGGTCTTGGACCAGACGACGTCCCCCTTCGCGCCGGTCGCGTTGGGATCATTCGTCGCGGACCACTCGAGCATCGTGACATCCACAGCCGACGCGAGGAGCTCGGCGCGCTCCTCCGCGGCTGACGTGGCCTTTGGCGGCGGCGCCGGGACCTCGACGATCTTCTCCTTCTCGATCACCTGGGCCGGTCGCTGCGTCGCGTAAACGATCGCGGCGGCGGCAGCGGCCATTCCGAGGAAGCCGGCGGCGACGGCGATGCGCGTGCGACGGCGGAGCTTGGCCGCGTCGATCGGGATGACGTCGGGCGCGGGGCGCTCGATGCTCGGTGGTGGCGCTTCGGCGAGGCGCTGCTGCGGGACATCGGTGTGGATCGGTCGCGGCGGCACGTAGCCCGCGAGCGTTTGCGGCATCGGCGGCACCGCCATCACCGTGGTGTCGGAGCGCTCGTTCAGTGGAACGTTGGCAGCGACGAGGATCTTGTCGGCGACGCCCATCGGCATCTCCTCGATTCGCAGCGTCGCGAGATCGATCGCGGCGGCCGCGAGATCGAAGCTGATGTCCTCGTCGGCGCCGAGCGCGGCGAGCTCCGCCTCTTCGTGCGGTTCGAGTCCGACCGTCGCGCGCTGCACGAGCAGCTCCTGCGCACGGAACATCTCCATCTCTGTCAGCTCGCGCTTCACGGAACGTCCCCTTGATCTACGCCCCCGAGGGCAGCTCGGATCGATAAAAGTCCACGCCGCGCGTGCGCTTTGACGGTGCCGAGGGGCATGCCGGTGTGCTCGGCGATCTCGCCGTGGGACAGGCCTTGCACCGTGGACAGGACGAGCACCTGCCGTTGCTCGGGGCGAAGCTGTTCGAGGGCGCGCGCGGCTTGCTTGGCTTCCGCGCATGTATCGGCGGTGGCCGTCGGGTTCGGATCGAGGGCGAGCATGCCGTCGGAGGAGTCACCCGCGAGCACCTGATCGGCAGTCGGGCGGCGCATACGCATCCGGCGGCGATCGATGAGGCGACGGCGCGCGATCATCGCGACGAACGCCGCCTCGGATGCGACCTGTGGATCGAACCGGGCGGCGCTCTTCCAGAGATCGAGGAAGATCTCTTGTACGGCATCCTCGGCATCCGCCGCCTCGAAGCGCCGCGCGATCGACCACACGAGGTTGCCGTAGCGCGCGAGACATTCGCGCGTCGCTGCGGGATCACCCGCCGCAACGCGACCCAGAACGGGCGGCAGTTGGGGCGGGTGGTGTGCAGCGGGCTGCATGTCCGGCGCGGACGGTACCATCGGGTTACGGGGCCGCGGTGCAGGAGGTCAGGAGACCAGTGGCGGGCGCGGAGTCGGTGCAGAGCAGGACGCGCAGCGGGTTGGTCGTCGCGCCAGACTTACCGCCGATCGCGTAGGCCGAGTAGATGGTGCCGCTGCCCGCACTCACACCGGGCACGACGAGCGCGTCGTTGGTCGCGTTCGCGAGGCGCGCGGTGAGCGAGTTGGTGAACGGATCCGTCACGAAGAAGCCGTTGTTGCCCACGTGTCCGAAGCCGACGTTCGCGAACACCAGCTTGAACGCCTGCGCGACACCGAGGCCGACATCGACGGCCGGCGTTCCCGGCGATGCGTGGAAGAAGCGGAGCTTGGTCTTGCCGGCGACCGGCGTCGTATCGTCCGCGATGATCTCGAGGCGGAACGGCGGATTCTGCGCGGCCACACCCTGCGGATCGATCACGCCGATCGCAGCGATGGTCGCGGTGAGCCCCGCGCTCGTCGCGACGTTCTTCGTGTCGGGCACCGCGCCGACTTCGCAACCGGTGGCGGTCGCGCCGATCACGCGCACGTCATACGCAGCGACGGGGAGCGAGACGTACGTCGTCACTTGCGAGTACGAGAGTCCCGACGCGCCGAGGTCGCGCAGAATCGGTCCCTTCCACTCCATGGTGCCCGCGGGCGCGAGGCACACGTCGACGATCGGTGCGTCTGGCGAGAGATGCGCGATGCGAAGGCGAGCGCGCTCGGGTGTCGCGCCAACCCTGGCGCAGCTCGAGAGCAGGCCGTTCGGCTCCGCGTTGTCGACGCAGAGGAGGACGTCGAGCGGAGAGAGCCTGCTGCTCGCGGTGCCGATCGCGAACGCGGTGGCGATCGCGCCCGCCGGCACCATCACGGGCTTGATCGAGATGGCGTCGAGGCCGCTCACGATGTCGCGCGCCGTGATCTCGCCGTTCGCGATCGGAGCGACCTCGAAGTAGCCGTTGTTCGCCTGCGTCGTCGAGCCGAACTGCACGTTGTCGATGAACGGATCGAACACGATGCCGCCACCGAAGCCGACGGCGACACCGGCGGTGCCGGGCGCTGCGTGGATGACGCGGAGCTTTGCTTTACCGAACGTGACCTCGGTGTCGTCGATGAACGTGGCGAGGCGGAACGGCTGAGAGGTGGATGCGTCGAGGCGACCGATCGCCGCGACCGTCGCGCTCGCACCCTCGGGGAGCACGGGAAGATCGGTGATGTCGGCGAGGCCACCGACCGATTGATCGCAGTTCGCTGCGCCGGGCGCGACGATGCGCACGTCGTACTGGATCGCTTCCACGTCGAGGTACTTCGTCACGTTGCCGTACGAGAGGCCGGATGCAGCGCCGGCGCTCGCGAGGACCGGGCCCACGAAGTCGGTCGTGCCGTGCGGCGCGATGCAAACGTCGACCGCGGGAGCGTCGGGCGAGAGGTGCGCGACGCGCAGGCGAGCGGTGGACACGGAGTCCTCATCCGTCGCGCTGCACCCGAGAAGCGATACCGAAGCGAACGAAGTGATCAGGCCAAGCGATAGAATCTTCATCAGGCTCCTCCAGAGCGGTGTGCTCGTGAGAAGCCATTCGCCGCGTACGACGATGTGGATGCAGCGGATCGATGTTTTTTCGCGAACCCGCTAAGTCGGCGGATCCGCGGGCTTTCGCCAGCGCAGGAGCGCGCCCAGCACCGGCGTGACCATCGCGAGCGCGGTGGCTCCGACGAGCAGGAACGTGACGTCCACGCCAAGGCTCGAGGAGTTGGGGTTCATGCCCCACTTGATCGCGAGGATCCGGCCGCGCTTCACGCCTCTACTATAGAGGGAATGTAGGCAGAGAACACCCTCCACGATTTTTCGCAGTGGCCGACTCGCACGGCATGTCGATGCAGATCCGACGGTCGCAGGTGATCCTGCGCATGCCCGTCGACAACGTGGTCGCCGCGATGATCGGGCACGACGGCACGAAGGCCGACGTGATGTTGTTCGTTCCTCCCACGGAGGATGTCGGGCGCGTGCTGGGCCACGGCGCGTCGTTTCTGCCCATGGTGAGGGGCGGAGCGATGTGCATCGTCGCGCGCGACACGATCGCGTGCTTCTCCGTTCCCGCGTTGCCAGTGAGCCCTCGCGAAGACGATCTGCCGGTCGAGAAGCAAGCGGTCATCGTCACGCTGCGCAGCGGCGCGACAGTGGAAGGCGACGTGTCGCTCGACGCGCGCGGAACGCAGCGAACGACCGACTTCATGAACGACGCGGAGCCAGTCTTCCGCGTGCAAGGCAACGAGATGACGTTCTACATCGCGAAGATCCACGTCGCGCAGATCGAGGAGAAGTGATGCTGTCGATTCCAGCACTCCTGCGGTTCGCGGTGCAGAGCAAAGCCTCCGACGTGCACTTGTCGGCGGGCGAGCCACCGATGCTGCGCATTCACGGCGAGATGCATCGCGTGGATGTTCCGCCGCTGACGTCGGAGGAGACGCACCGCTTGATCTTCG
Source organism: Pseudomonadota bacterium (assembly GCA_023428295.1). Classification (GTDB taxonomy): domain Bacteria; phylum Myxococcota_A; class Polyangia; order Haliangiales; family Haliangiaceae; genus JABFXX01. The sequence continues at coordinate 2,729 of JAEYYV010000336.1, read as the reverse complement.
ACGTGATGAACGACGCGCAGCGCCGCACGTTCCAAGACAAGCTCGAAGCGGACTTCGCGTTCGCGCTCGACGCCGAGCTCCGCTTTCGCGTGAACGCGTTCGTGCAGAACCGTGGCGAGGGCGCGGTGTTTCGTACGATCCCGACGAAGATTCCGCGGTTCGAGGATCTCGGACTGCCGCGCGTGCTGCGCGATCTCTGCGATGAAGAGAAGGGCCTCGTGCTCGTCACCGGCCCGACGGGATCGGGCAAGTCGACGACGCTCGCGGCGATGATCGATTACCTGAACGAGACGATGCCCGGTCACATCCTCACGCTCGAGGATCCGATCGAGTTCGTGCACAAGCCGAAGCGCTGTCTCGTCAACCAACGCGAGGTCGGAGCGAACACGCACTCGTTCAACAACGCGTTGCGCAGCGCACTGCGTGAAGACCCGGACGTGATCCTCGTCGGCGAGCTTCGCGATCTCGAGACCATCTCGCTCGCGCTCACCGCGGCCGAGACCGGCCACCTCGTGTTCGGTACGGTGCACACGTCCAGCGCGGCGAAGACCGTGGACCGCTTGGTCGACGTGTTCCCGCCGGTGCAGCAAGCGCAGGTGCGCACGATGCTCAGCGAGTCGCTGCTCGGCGTGTGCACCCAGATGCTGATGGCAAAGCAGGGCGGTGGCCGCGCGGCCGCTCTCGAGATCCTCGTCGGTACGCCCGCCGTCCGGAACCTGATCCGCGAGGGCAAGACGCATCAGATTCCGAGCGCGATGCAGGTCGGCGGCAAGGCCGGCATGCAGACGATGGAGGCGGCGGTGATGGATCTCGTCGCCAAGAGCATCGTCAGCGCCGACGAAGCGAAGAAGCGCGTGCCCGAGCTCGCGCACCTGTTCGACCGACAACCCGCGATGAACGGAGCCATGCCCGCGCACGGCCAGGGAGGCTTGCGATGATCCCCGATGGAAACTGGGACCCGACGATCCGCTCGCTCCTCGAGCACATGCTGAAGGTCGAAGCGTCGGACTTGTATCTGACGGCGAACTCCCCTCCTGTGTTTCGCATCGACGGTGTCGGCTATCCGGCGAAGACGTCGGTCACCGGCGAGCAGATCGGCAAGATGATCAACACGCTGATGACCGCCGCCCAGCGCGACGAGTACCAGCAGAAGATGGAGATGAACCTCTCGCTGTCCATGGCAGCGGGTGGACGCTTCCGCGCGAACATGTTCCGCCAGCGCGGCGCACCCGGCGCGGTGTTCCGCCTCGTGCGCACGCAGATCAAGACGCTCGCGGAGCTCGGGCACCCGTCGATCCTCGGCGACGTGATGCGCAGCAAGCGCGGCCTCGTGCTCCTCGTCGGTGGCACGGGCTCCGGCAAGTCGACCACGCTCGCGGCGATGATCGATCACCGCAACAGCGTGGAGACCGGTCACATCATCACGATCGAAGATCCGGTCGAGTTCATTCACGCTCACAAGAAGTGCATCGTCACGCAGCGCGAAGTGGGCATCGACACGCTCAGCTATCGCGACGCGCTCAAGAACACGCTGCGCCAGGCACCCGACGTGATCCTCATCGGCGAGATCCGCGACGCCGAGACCATGGAGTCCGCGATCGCCTTCGCCGAGACCGGCCACCTCTGCGTGTCGACGCTGCACGCGAACAACGCGAACCAGGCCCTCGAGCGCATCCTGAACTTCTTCCCGCCGATCCGCCAACACGAGATCCGCCTGCAGCTCTCGCTCAACGTGCGCGCGATCGTCTCGCAGCGGCTCGTCGCGGCGACGTCGGGCGGACGCGCCGCCGCGCTCGAGATCATGCTCGACACCCCGCGCATCCGCGATCTCATCAAGCGCGGCGAGACGGAAGCCGTCAAGGACGCGATGGAGCAGGGCCACCACGAGGGCTGCCAGACGTTCGACTCGGCGCTGTTCGATCTCGTCGTCGCGAACAAGATCGACGACGCCGAAGCGATCAAGGCGGCCGACTCGCCGAACAACCTGCGCCTGCGCATCGATCGCCTGCGCCAGTCCGGCGGAGCGACGGAGCTCGAGGTCGAGAAGCAGCTGCGTCTCGCGCCCATCGTTCCGATCCTTCGGCCCACGGCGCCCGAGCGGGCGGTCAACCCGGTGCAAGCCGCGGTCAACGCCGCGAACAAGACCGCGCTGACCGCGCCCGCGGGCGCGATGCCTCGCACGCTCACGAACGGGACGACGATCCGCCGCTGAGCTACGCTTCGCGGGTGACCGCGCGAGGCCTAGCCGCGCGATCGCGAGACCGCGCCACGGGTGTTTCCGGTTCGCATCGTCGGGCTGCGCGAGAGGCCTGCGCTGACGTAGGAGCGCACGCGAGTGCTAGGCTGCGCGGGTGCGCTGCCGTCGATTCGCCCGGGCGATCGCGATCGTTCTCGTGATCGCCTTCTCGCTCGGTGCGAGTGCGAGCGCGGATCCGCTCGTCGATGCGCTCGGCACGGAGGATCCGGCAGCGCTGTCCGCGGCGGTGGCGGCGATCGAGAGCGCGCCCGCGTCGCCCGATCTCGCCGACGAGCTCTTCGCCGCCGCGCGTGCGTGCGAGGACCGCTTGCACGATCCCGCGCGCGCACTCGCGCTCTACGATCGCATCACGCGCGAGATGCCCGATGCACGCGTGGCGATCGCGGCGCGGCGACGAGCCGCCGCGCTGCGCACCGATGTCGGCGCGAACGGTGAGCATGCCGCGCGCGCGAAGCAGCTCGCGTCGCTGATC
>JAEYYV010000234.1 GCA_023428295.1 Pseudomonadota bacterium | reverse complement strand
GCGGGCCCACGCCACCCCCCCCTGGCGCCCGCGCCCGACGTCGTCGCCGAGCCCGGGCGCGGCGTGACCGCGCTCGTCGATGGCCACCGCGTCCGTGTCGGCTCGCGCGACGCGTTCGCGCTCGCAGGCATCGATCCATCGCCGCTCGACCGCGCGGTCCCCGACGGCGCCACGATCTGCTACGTGGCGATCGACGACACGCTCGCTGGCCTCGTCGCGGTCTCCGATCCACCGTCGCCGCACGCGAAGCCCGCCATCAGCGCGCTCCGCACCATGGCCATCGAGCCCGTCATGCTGACCGGCGATCGCGAGGAGGTCGCACGCGTGCTCGCTGGCGACGTGGGCATCGATCGCTTCCACGCCGGCGTCGCGCCCACCGCGAAAGCCGCTCGCGTTCGCTCGTTGCAGCAGGGCGGAGCACATCGTGTCGCGATGGTCGGCGACGGCATCAACGATGCTCCAGCGCTCGCCGCCGCGGACCTCGGCGTCGCGCTCGCGAGTGGCACCGACATCGCCGCCGCCGCGGCCGACGTGACGCTGCTGCGCGGCGGGCTCGCCTCACTGCCGACGGCGCTCGGCCTCGCGCGCGCGACCATGCGGACGATCCGCGGCAACCTCGTCGCAGCGTTCGCGTACAACGCGATCTGCATCCCGATCGCCGCCGGTGCGCTGTATCCAGTGACGGGATGGCTGCTCTCGCCGATCCTCGCGAGCGCGGCGATGTCGCTGTCGAGCATCTCGGTGCTCGCGTCGTCGCTGCGCTTGCGGCGCTTCGCACGGTAGGGCCGCCGCGACCTCAGCGGACGCGAGATCCTGCAAAGCGGCGCAAGTGGCTCGGATCGTTGGATGCTAGGCTCGCGGCTAGATGGCCGAGCCGTTGCTCGAGGTTCGCGACTTGGTGACGGAGTTCCGCACCGATCGCGGCGTCGTGCGAGCGGTCGACGGCGTGTCGTTCGAGATTCCCGCGAAGTCGACGCTCGGTGTCGTCGGGGAGAGTGGCAGCGGGAAGAGTGTGACCGCGCTGAGCGTGATGCGATTGATCGCCGGACCGCAGGGGCGTATCGCGGGTGGCAGCGTGAAGTACGCGGGCACGGAGCTGTTGACGCTCGCGCCGGCCGAGATGCGAAAGATCCGTGGCAATCGGATCGCGATGATCTTTCAAGAGCCGATGACGTCGCTGAACCCGGTGTTCACGGCGGGCGAGCAGGTCGGCGAAGCGGTGCGCCTGCATCAAGGCAAGAGCAAGAGCGAGGCGCGACAGATCGCGATCGAGATGTTCAAGCTCGTCGGGATTCCGTCGCCCGAGGAGCGCGTGGATGCGTTTCCGCATCAGCTGAGTGGCGGCATGCGGCAGCGCGTGATGATCGCGATGGCGCTCGCGTGCAGGCCGGATCTGCTGATCGCGGACGAGCCCACGACGGCGCTGGACGTGACGATTCAAGCGCAGATCCTGGATCTGCTGCGTACGCTGCAAGCGGAGCTGGGGACGAGCATCCTGCTCATCACGCACGATCTCGGTGTCGTCGCGGAGACGTGCGACGAGGTCGTGGTGATGTACGCGGGGCGCGTCGTCGAGCGCGCGCGGACGAGCGTGCTGTTCGGCGCGCCGAGGCATCACTACACGGCGGGCCTTCTGCGATCGGTGCCGTCGTACGAGGAGGGAACGACGCGCAGGGAGCGGCTCGTCGAGATCAAAGGCATGGTGCCGTCGCTGTACGAGCTGCCTCGGGGCTGCAAGTTCGTCGATCGTTGTCCGATGGCGCAGCAGCGCTGTCACGACGAAGAGCCCGCGCTCGTCGAGGATCCGGCGGGAGGGCGCTGGGTGCGCTGTCACTTTCCGATCGATGCGCCGCTCGGAGGTCCGGTGTGAGCGACGTGGATCGCCAGCGGCAGGTGCTGGTGCGCGCCAGCGGAGTGTCGATGCACTTCGGCACGAAGGTCGCCTGGAAGAAGAGCGACGCGACGTCGGCGTGGCGCCGTGCGTTCACGCGTCGTTCGACCGCGGTGCAAGCGGTCACGGACGTGTCGCTCGAGATCGAGCGCGGCGAGACGCTCGGTCTCGTCGGAGAATCGGGCTGCGGCAAGAGCACGCTCGGTCGCACGATCCTGCGGCTGTACGAGCCGACCACGGGCTCGATCCACTTCGAGTCGACGGACGTGACGAAGCTCTCGCAGCGTGAGCTGCGGCCGATGCGGCGGCGCATGCAGATGATCTTTCAGGATCCGTACGCGTCGCTCGATCCGCGCATGAGCGTGGGTGCGGCGATCGCCGAGCCGCTCGAGATTCACGAGATGACGCGGACAGCGGCGGAGAAGGAGCGGCGCGTACAGGAGCTCCTCGAGCGCGTGGGCTTGCGCGCGGACGCGGCCAAGCGGTTCCCGCACGAGTTCTCGGGTGGCCAGCGGCAGCGCATCGGCATCGCGCGCGCGCTCGCGTGCAAGCCGTCGTTCATCGTGTGCGACGAGCCGATCAGCGCGCTCGATGTTTCGATCCAGGCGCAGATCGTGAACCTGCTCGAGGATCTGCAGGCGGCCGAAGGGCTGACATATCTGTTCATCTCGCACGACCTGAAGATCGTGCAGCACATCTGCGACCGCGTCGCCGTGATGTACCTCGGCCGCGTGGTGGAGCTCGCGGAGGCAAAGACGCTGTACGCGAGCCCCAAGCATCCCTACACGCAGGCGCTGCTCAGTGCGGTGCCGCGCATCGATAACGCGGGTGCAGCGAAACGCGACAGGATCATCCTGCAAGGGGATGTCCCGAGCCCGCTCGACCCGCCCACGGGCTGTCCGTTTCATCCACGCTGTCCTGTCAAGGACAAGCCCAAGGCGTGCTTTGAAGAGCTACCCACCTTGCGAGTGCTCGCGAATGGATCTCGGGCGGCTTGTCACGTCGCGGAGTGAGCACCGCGCGTTGTAGGATGTGGCGTCTATGGGATCGCGCTCGGGGGAGCTCGCCATGCGGCCATTGCCCGCGGTGTTGCTCGATCTCCACGAGGACCTCGCCACCGGGCAGTTGGTCCTCAAGCGCGGTCGCGTGTCCAAGACCGTCGACCTCTTGAACGGCAACCCGGTCTCCACCGCGTCGACGCCGCGCGACGAGACGCTCGGGCACTTCCTCGTGTCGAGCGGCGTGATCAGCGAAGAGGATCACCGCGAAGCGGTCACGCGCGCCGCGCAGATGGGCGGCAAGCTCGGGGAAGCGCTCGTCGCGTTGCGCGTGCTCTCCGTAGAGCAGCTGATCGATCAGCTGGGCAAGCAGGCGCGACACAAGCTCGTGCAGGCGCTGCGCTGGCCGCAGGGAGCGTGGCGCTTCGACGAATCGTTCGATCCGATCGAGGGCATGCAGCTGCGGATGGTCGAGGTGGTGCTCGGGGGGCTGCGGGAGACGGCCGTCGAGGATCTGCAACGACTCGCGCGCCTCGACGGGATGTCGTTCGAGCTCACCGAGCGCGGGCGCCGGTTGCGCCCCGAGCTGAAGCGCGTGTTTGGCGATCGCGTGTGCTCGTTGCTCGCGACAGGGGCCCCGATCGCAGATCTCGAGCGAGCGTTTCCCGATCGCGCCCAAGGGCGTCTCGCGATCGACGCGATGATCCTCTGCGATGCGGTCACCGCGACGAGCCAACCCGTCGCCGGCCTCGGCATGGTGCCCGTGCCGGCAGGACTCGCGCCGCTGCCCGTGGTGGCGCGCGCGCCGACACGTCCGCCCGCAGTGGGCTCACAGCTGTTCGACATCTTGTTCGACGACATCGGCATCGCGCCCGAGGCCGAGACGGATGGCGCCGCGCCGCTCGAGTTCCCCGACGTGCCCGAGGAGGTTCTAAACCCGGAGGACTCCGGCGTGGTCTCGATCAGCGAGCTCGACTCGGTGAACGTGGAGCGCGATCAAGCGACGGGCGCGCGCCAGGCGATCACCGCGGAGCTCCAGCGCATCAAAGGCGCGGACTTCTACGCGGTGCTCAAGGTTCAGCGCAAAGCAGCGACGCTCGAGATCGAGAACGCGTACATCGCGCGCACCGGCGAGAGCGATCACAGCGCGGTGCTGAAGGACCCGCGTGACCGCGCTCGGCTCGACGAGCTGAACGCCGCGTACTCGGCTGCGCGCGAGGTCCTCGTCGACGAGCGCAAGCGGTCCGCCTACGATCGCGAGCTGGCGGGTGGCGAGCTGGTGCAGGTCGCACCGGCGATCGATACGGAGCTGTCGTTCCGGACCGCCGAGGAGCTGATGACCCGCAAGCAGTGGGATCAGGCGATCGGCATGATCAAGACGGTCATCTCGCGCTCTCCCAACGAAGCGGACTATCACGCGGCGCTCGGGTGGGCGGAGTGGAACGCTGGCAAGGAGTCACCGCAGTCGGGAGACATCGCGCGCGGTCACCTGAACCAAGCGCTGACGATCAATCCCGACCATCCGGCCTCGCACTTCTACAAGGGCAAGATCGAGGCGAAGCTCTCCACCGACGACACCGAGGCGCTGTTTCACCTCGAGCGCGCGATCGATCTCGAGCCCACGCGCGTCGAAGCGCTCGCTGCGATCGAGCAGCTCCTCGTCGGACGCGGTGAGCTGCGCCGCCTCGAGCGGTCGCTCAAGCGCGTGCTGTTCCGCCTGCGCGGCAAGGGCAACGTCGCCGAAGCCAAGGCGTGGGCGCGCCTGTCGCGCCTCTATCTCGATCATCTCGACGATCCAACCGCAGGGGCCGCGGCCGCCGCGACCGCACGCAAGATCGCGCCGAAGGACTCCGACGTCGCCGCGCTGATCACGCGCACCGAGAGCGCGCGTCGCAACACCCTCGAGCCGATCCGCGCGGGATGGCGCGAGGCGCTCTCGGATCCGCACTCGGGTGCCGCGCTCGTCCAGACCACGGCGGCGAGCGGACACGCGGACGCCGCGTTCCTCGCCGCGTCGACGATGGTGGCGATGGGCACCGCCGACGCGACGATGGCCGCGCTGTACGAGGGCCACAAGGTGACCGGCACCAACCTGCCGCAGAAGGCGCTCGGTCGCGATCAGTGGGCGCTGCTCCGCCACAAAGATGACAACGTCGAGCTCGGCGGGCTCATGGAGCTGGTCGCCCCGGCGATCCACGAGCTCGCACCGATGACGCTCGCGGACTCCGATCTCGACTCGTCGATGCAGCTCACCGAAGAGGACATCCCGCCGGCGTTCAACAAGCTGCGCGCGAAGTTCGCGATGCTGCTCGGCGTCGCCGTTCCGCCGGTCTATCCGCGCGTCGAGCTGGGCAAGCAGATCCACGTCGTCGCGTGCCATCCGCCGGTGCTCGTCGCCGGTGACGACGCGCTGACCTCGCCCGATCGTCCCGAGCTCGTGTTCCGCATGTCGCGCGCGATGACGTTCCTGTGGCCGGGCCGCGCTGTCGGTGCATCGCGACCGGGTCGCGTGCTGCGCGCGATCGTGATGGCGATCCTGCGCGAAGCATCGGGCTCCACGGTCGGCGCGGAGGATCCGCTCGCGAAGGCCGCGGCGGATGCTGTCGCGTCGCTGCCGCAAGCGCCTCGCGTGCAAGCACGCGCCGCAGCGATGCGCCTGCTCTCGCGCGGTGGTGCGCTGAACCTCTCGCTGTGGGCTCGCTCGCTGTCGCGCACGGCGGATCGCGTCGGCATGCTGTTGTCGGGCGACGTGCCTGCCGCGTTCGCGGGCGCCGCGGAGATCGGCGAGCTCGAGCGTGACCTCCAGGAGTTCGCGTTTAGCGCGGCGCACGTGAACCTACGGACGCAACTCGGCCTGTCGCGCGGCTAGGGTGCGGCTATAGTCGAGGCTGTGGAGAAGCCCTCGCACCTGGCGCCCGCAGATCCGTCGGCGAGCTCGTGGCTCGCAACGCGTCCCGCCGCCCTCGCGGCCGGCGTGCTCGGCCTCATCAGCTTCATCGTGGTGGCGATCGCCGCGGGCGAGCTCGGTGTCACGCCCGACTGGCGCATCTCGGTACCGGGCTTCGCGCTGACCGCGATCGCATCGATCGTGTCCATCGCCCGCAAGGAGCGCGGCGGCTACATGATCTGGATGATCGGCCTCGGCTTAGCAGGCGCGTCATTGATCCTCGGGTGGTTCCTGATGGTGGCGATCGTGATCGGTGCAGCCGTGATCGCGGTTCTGATCCTTCACGCCATTTTCTGAGGTAGAGAGGTACCCATGCCCGCGACCGATCACGAGCTCATCTACGATTGGAACTCCGTCGAAAAGGTCGCGCCGCTGTCGCCGAAGCGCCGCATCCAGTTCCTCGACGAGACGCTGCGCGATGGCATCCAGTCGCCCTCGGTGGTCGACCCGTCGATCGACGACAAGCTTCGCCTCGTGGATCTGGCCAACGACCTCGGCATCGACACGATGGACATCGGTCTGCCCGGTGCCGGCAAGCGCGCCGTCGAGGATTGCACGGTCATCGCCGAGCACATCAAGTCGCAGAGACTTCGCGTGAAGGCGTCCTGCGCCGCGCGCACGCACCTGAACGACGTGCAAGCGGTCATCGATGTCTCGCAAAAAGTCGGCATCGAGATCGAGGTGCTCGCGTTCATCGGCAGCTCGCCGATCCGCCAGTACGCCGAGAACTGGGATCTGGCCAAGATGCTGGACCTCACGGCCACGTCGATCGATCTCGCGCGCAAGTACAACTTGCCCGTCGCGTTCGTCACCGAGGACACCACGCGTTCGCGCCCGGAGATCCTGACCAAGATGTTCACGACGGCCGTCGAGCACGGTGCGTCGCGCTTGATCCTGTGTGACACCGTCGGTCACGCCACGCCGGATGGCATCAAGAACCTGCTCCGGTTCACGCGCAACATGCTCGATGGTCTCGGCCGGCAAGACGTGGGCATCGACTGGCACGGTCACAACGATCGCGGCCTCGGTGTGGTCAACTCGATCTTCGCGATCGAGTACGGCGCCGATCGCATCCACGGTACGGCGCTCGGCATCGGCGAGCGCGTCGGCAACGCGGCGCTCGATCAGATCCTTCTGAACTTGAAGCTCCTCGGCGAGCTGCCCGATCACGATCTCACCAAGCTCGTCCTGTGGTGCAAGACCGCATCGATGGCGACCAAGGTGCCGATCCATCCGCAGTACCCGCTCACCGGCGCGGACGCGTTCCGCACGGCGACGGGCGTCCATGCTGCGGCGATCATCAAGGCCGAGAAGAAGGGTGATTCGTGGCTCGCGGATCGCATTTATTCGGGCGTCCCGGCCGGCATGTTCGGCAAGGAGCAAGAGATCGAGGTCGGTCACTACTCGGGCGAGTCGAACGTCGTCTACTACCTGCGGAAGCGCGGCCACGAGCCCACGCCCGAGCTCGTCGCTGCAGTACTCGGCGCTGCCAAGCGCGGCAACCGCGTGCTCACCGACGACGAGATCACCGCCGTCATCAAAGCGCAGCGCGCGTAGCGCGACTGCCGGGCGGACCTGGTCGTCCGGACGGTCATGACCTCCGACGTGCCCAACGCCGCCGCTTCCGCCCTGCGCGAGCGGCTGCGCCTGCATGCGGAGCTAGAGCGCAAGCGACGCGGCGAGCCGGAGATCACCGAGCCACCCGCACCAACGCCAGCGGTGGCTCCACCGCAGCAGGAGCCGCAGACAACGCGCCCGCAGCCGAAACAATCTCCGCGGAAGCAGCGGACGCAACGGAAGCAAGAAGCGCAGCGAGCGCGACAAGCGCAACGAACGCAGCAGACACAGCATGTCGCCACCGTGCTCGGTCACCTCGTCGCGGAGCGCTTCGACGACGCCGTAGCGACCTGGAAGCAGCACCAGACACAGATCGACCTCGCCGACGATCGCGCATCGCTGGTAGGTGACCTCGTCAGCGTGGCGACGCTCGTGCCACGCGAGCTCGTCCTGATCCTCGCGCGCGGCATCGTTCGCAACGCGCTGTCGCCGACGTACCCGCCGCTCGTCGACTACGCGCGAACGCAGCAAGAGACCGCCGCGAACGCCATCCTGCAGCTGCTGACCACGACGCTCGCGGCACGGATCGGCGACGTCCTCCTCGATCCGCGCGACGAGCGCGATGAGGCCGAACCCGACGACGAGCGCGACGAGATCGAACCCGACGACGAGCAACTCGCCGACGACGATTCCGACGCGATCCCCACGACGCATCCGCAACGCCACGGCCGCAGCGCGATCTGGCTGTTCGCTGGCGTGCTCGTCGCGGTCATCTCGATCGGCGTCGTGATCTCGCGGGCGAAGCCAACGCAGCCCGCGCCCCAGCGAGGACCGGTGACGGTCACGCCGATGCGCTCCGCGGAGGCGGCCGCGCCGGTGCACGAGGACGAGTCGCGCACGACCGCGCTCCGCGAGATCCGCCGCTCCGCTCACCTCCTCGTGCAGAACGGCTGGACCGATACCCGTACGGAGCTCGACCAGCTCGTGGCGGCGCTCGACCGCAGCGACTGCGACCTCGCGATGCAGCTCCATCCGAGCGTCCACGTGCTCGACAGCGAGACGCTCGCTCGGGAGCACCAAACCGCCATTCGGCGCCGGCTGTGGGTCATCTGCGGTCAGCAAACCGGGCTGCAACATCCCTAACTGACCCAGATCCCTCGCGAAGCGCACGAACTTATCGCTTGGGTTGCGCTTCGGGTTCGACGAAACTGCGTCCGTCGTGACCGAGCACTCGTCTGATCCAGCGATGCCTACGTTGCCCGAGTCCGAAGGAACGCCAGCACCTGCGCCGACGAGCGCCGCCGACGCGCTACGCGCGAGGTTGCGTGCGGTCGCCAGCGCCGAGCAGACCAAGCGAGAGCAAGCTCGACCCAAGGCGGACGCGATGGACGCGGCGGGACTGTGGGACGCACCGAAGCCCGAGGCCGAGGAGCCCATCTCGCCGTTCTTGATCCCGATCGACGAGGAGCCACGTCGCCCGCACGAGCGCGTCGCGGTTGCACCGGTGCGTACGCCGCTTCCGCCAGCGCGCGCGATCTCGGTTCCTGCGGAGCCGCCGCCGGTCGACGTGCATCGCGTTCCGCTCGACGAGCATATCGAGACGCTGCTGACGCTCCTGCGCACCGACGAGATCGACGAAGCGATCGCGCAGCGAGATGCGCCGACCCGCGACTCGAGTGATGGAGCGATCCGCGCCCGCTGGCATTTGACGAACGAGCTGATCGGCGTCGCGAAGTCGCTGCCGTCGCGCGTGGTGCAGGTACTCGCCACGGCGATCGGTCGCGACAACCTCGAGAGTGCCAGGGGCGATCTCGTCGCGTATCGCGAGGCCGATCCCAGCGCCGCGCGCGACGCCGACGTCGTGCTCCGCACGAAGGCCAAGACCATCCAGCGCGTCGTCGCGGGGGCGCTGTACGTCGAGCCGGTCGTGTACACGCCGCCGGTACAGTTCAACCCTCAGCCCAGCTACGAGTCGCCGAAGTCGTCGGGCGCGAACTTCTGGTGGATCGGCATCGTGGTGATCCTCGCGGTCATCCGGATCGCGCTCCGCACGAACTCCTCGCACTCGTACGACTACTCGTACACGCCCTCGTACACGCCTTCGTACAACTACAACAGCTCGTACTACAACGACTATGCGTTCAGGGAAGCGATGGACAAGACCCGCGCGGATGTCGTCACCGCTCTTCCGCTCATCGACCACGTGAGCCCGTACGAGGAGCCCGCGCAGTTCGACAAGAACGCGTCTCCGGATCAGCTCGTCGAGGAGATCGATCGTTCGCTCTTCGTCCTGCGCGAGAACGGATGGCTCACCAGCACGCAGAGCGTGAAGATGACGGAGCTGTGGGTGCTCACGCCGTACGACAGCGATTGCGCCGAGGTGCGCGACGCCCTCAAGGCGTGGGAGAAGCTCCGCATGAGCGCGGATCTGAAGCTCGCGAAGCGCCACATGAAGGCGGTCCGCCAACGCATCGACACGCTGTGTCCCGCGACGAAGAAGAAGGCAGCGAAGAAGAAGTCGACGCCGGTCGAGATGGAGCTGACGGACACTCCGCCGCAGTAGTCACGCAGCGTTCGCGATCGAGAAGCGTTGTCCCGCGGCCTCGAGCGCGAACGAGTCACCGGTCTCACCGGTCTCGACGATGTGCTCCGCGATCGCGTGATACGCGGGACCTGCGATGCGCCCGCGCAGCCGGCCACGCGCGGACGCGTAGAGCGCGTGATCGTCTGCTTGGCGCAGCGTCGCGTAAGCGAGCTCTTCTTCCTGCTCGTCGTCCCACAAGACGAAGCAGCGATCGCCGTCCCATCGCGCCGACAGCGCGCGCAGGTGAGCGTCCTCGACGTCGACATATGCGTAACGCTTGTCGTCGAGGCGCACGATGTCGCGCTGATCCTCGGGACGGACATCGAGCCAGCGCAGCAGCGCTTGGCGAAGTCGCGGATGCGTGACCGCGCTCCCCTCGTGCCAGAACGTTCCAGCACGGTCGAGACGCAGGCCGATGGCCCGCATCTTCTCGATCATCTCAGGCGTGAGCTGCACGCCTACTTGGTACCAGCGTTACGCCAGCCGGGCGATGCGGTCTTTGGTCAGAAGCTTCTGCTTCTTCAGGCGCGATATCTCGGCTTGCTCCGCAGGCGTCAGCGATCTGCGTCGCTCCAGTTGTTGCACTTCTTCATCGAGGCGGCGGTGCTCGGCGGTGAGCTCCGCGAGGAGAGATTCCTTCGACGCTTCGGTCAATGTGCTCAAACGTGGCCTCCAGGTTTTCGACCCTGGATTCGAGCCTATCACGATCGTTTCAGTGCACCAGGGACACCATCGGGGTAGAGCACCTCGGCCTCCGACGGTCGGATATACGTGGGGCCGCCCGTGACGAGGACATCGACGCGCGCGCCGGCGAGTGCGCGCTCTGCCACGGAGATGCCCGATGGTGTCGTTCGATGCCAGGTGGCCGAGAGCGCGCCGAGCTCGTCGGGAAATGCATCGATCGCGTCGCCGACATACGAGACGAGCCGATCGCCCGCTTGCTCCGTGACCCACGCCACGAGCTCGCGCGGCGAGAGCACGCGCTCCTCGCCGACGAGGACGTCGTTCGCGTAGCAGCCGGCGAACACCTCACCGCGACGCGCGTCGAGGACCGCGACGATCACACCGTCGAGGTACGGAAAGAGCTGCTCGTTGCCGAGGTGCGTGGCGCCGTCGTGTGCGAGCGCGGCGAGCGAGGACACGGCCCACAGCGGTTTCTGCGCCGCGAACGCGATGCCCTTGGCCGTCGCCATGCCGATGCGAAGGCCGGTGAACGATCCGGGCCCGGCGCCCACGGCGATCGCGTCGAGCTCCATCGGCGAAACACCGGCGCGCTTGCACACGCTATCGAGCGTGACGAGCAGGTCCGCGGTGCGGCCGCTCTGATCATGCCGCGCGTCGGCGAGCACCGTGTCGCCGTCGACGATCGCGATGCCCGCGGTCAGCGTGGCGCTATCGAGTCCGAGGACCTTCATCGGAAGAAGAAGCGCATGACGTCGTTGCGCAGCGCGAGGATGGTGATGACGCCCACGAGGATCAACCCCGCGAGCTGGATGCGCTTGTGCGTCTCGGCGGACAGCTTGCGCCGCCGCGCGCCCTCGATGACGAACACGAGCAGGTGACCACCGTCCAGCATGGGAATGGGCAGCAAGTTGATAAGGCCGAGATTGACAGAGATAAGCGCCAGCATCAGAAGGAACGAGTCCCATCCTTGGTTTCCGGAGACGGAAGCGACGCGCCACATCATCAGCGGGCCGCCGAAGCTATCGCCGGGCGTATCGCCGCCGATCACCTGGAAGAAGCCGCTCGCCATGGTGGTGATGGTCTCGCCCGTGCGCTGGAACGCCTTGCTCATCGCGTAGCCGACGCGCCCTTCGATGGCGATCATCGCGCCGCGGCCGCGATCGATGTCGTTGCCGGCACCGAACACGAGGCGCGACACGGTGTGGTCGTAATCGTCGAGGCGTTGCCGGCGCACCTGCGTGACGTCGGCGGACATCGTCTCCGTCTTGTCACCGACGGCGCGCTTCCACGTCAGCTTGAATGTCTTGTCGGGCTCGGCTTGCAAGCGCTGGTCGAGATCGTGCCAGTGCAGCACCGGCTTTCCGTCGAGGGCGACGACGAGATCGCCGGGGCGGAGGCCCGCGCTGTCCGCGGGAGAGCCCGCATCCACGCGCGCGACGAACATCTCCGCGTGCTCGAGGCCCGTGTAGCTGTGACGCTCGAGCGTGTCCGCGACGCGCGTCTCGGGGACGAGGTCGGCGAAGCCGGGAGCGAGTAGCTCCACCTGCGGCACGCCGGGGATCTCGGTGCCGCGGAAGTACACGAGGCTCGTGCGGCGAACGAACTTGCCGAGTGCGCGTTGGACGTCGCGCCAGTTCTGCACGGCTTGTCCGTCGACGCTGATGATGATGTCACCGGTGCGCATGCCGGCGCGCGCGGCGGGCGATTGACCGTCGACGACGCCGACGATCGGCACGAACGGCGAGTGCGTGATGCCCGCCCAGCCGACGCGCCGCGTTTGGCCGTCGCGCGCGTGGACGGTCTCCTCGATCGGCGTGACGTACCGCTCGAACGTCTTGCCGTTGCGTGACACGCGAAGGCGCAGCTCCTTGCCCGCCGACGAGCGAACCGTGTTCTCGAGCTCCTCCCAGTAGCGAATCGCGCGGCCGTTGATCTCGAGCACCTTGTCGCCGGGCTCGATGCCCGCACGCGAGGCAGCGCCGCCGTCGAAGACGTCGCCGATCACCGCGGCCGGCAGCGTGGTGTGACCCGCGAAGAAGACGAAGTAGATGACGACCGGAAGTAAGAGATTTGCCGCCGGGCCGGCGAGCACCACGATCAGCCGCTGCCACAGCGGCCGGCTCGCGAAGCTGCGCCCGGTGTCCGTCTTCTGTGCGGAGTCGTCGGTCTCGATGCCGAGGATGCGAACGTAGCCACCGAGGGGGAACGCGCCGATCTGGTAGTCCGTCTCCTTGAGCTTCACGCGCACGATGGGCCGGCCGTAGCCGATCGAGAACGTCAGCACCTTCATGTCCAGCAGCTTCGCGGCCACGAAGTGCCCGAGCTCGTGGATGAGCACGAGCACGCCGACGAGCAGCAGGAAGTAGAGGACCGACATTTAGGGCCGACGACGCTATAGCAGAAACTGCTATCCTCCCGACACGTGGCGTTGAAGTCGGCACAGCCGGACGGGGACAAAGTCGACATCGAGGATGTCCTCGACATGATCGACAAGACCCTCGATCGGACCAAGGTGCTGTACGAGCAGTACTTCCTGGGGATGCAGAAGCAGCCTCCGGCGCAGCTTCACACCGACGTGGAGCGCCGTCTGCGCGAGCTCCAACAGCTGAACATTCGCAACACGGGTCTGCGCTACCGGTTCGCGACCATCCAGCAGAAGTTCGGATCGTACAACTCGTACTGGCGGCGCACGCTGCGGCAGATCGAGAACGGCACGTACATCCGCAACCTCGCCAAGATCAGCCGCAACGCCGCGATGACGGGCGAGGAGGTGCCCGAGGAGATCCTCGCCGCGATGCCCAAGCGCATGCGCGAGCAGGTCAAGCGCGACCGCGAGCAAGCGTTGGCGGCGAAGCGCCGTCGCGCCGAGGAGGCGGGCGATGTCGATATCGACATGGGCGATCTCGACGACGGCGATGCGGCGGTGATCAACAGCTCACCGCCCAAGATCACGCGGCCGCCGCCGATGCAGAAGAACACGCACGTGCTCGGCGGCGATGACGACTTCGACATCGAGGCGTTCTTCGCGTCGGTGACCGACGAGACACCGTCGACGAAGCCGACGCTGCGCACGATGCCGATCGCGCGCGTCGCCACGCCGAGCGCTCCGCCCAAGGCGATTCCGCGCGCGGTCGAGGACGATCCCACGGGTGTGCACGAGCAGCGTGCACCGCGCGCGGTGGAGGACGAGCCGACGGGTGTGGTGACGCCGGTGGTGCGTGCGTTGCCGGGGCTGCCGACCAAGCAGTCGTCGATTCCGGGCGTGACCAACCTAGCGCCGCCTCGCGGTACGGCGACGCCCCCACCGGGAACGCCCATCACGCGACCGCCGAGCGAGCCGAAGACCCAAGCGGTGCCGGTCGTGCCTCCGCCGCGCGGTGCACCTCCGCCGATCCCGCGACCGCCCGCCATTCCGCGGCCGGCGGTTCCCTCGCCCGCGCGCACGCAGGCGATGCCCGTCGTGCCGATGCCGGCGAAGCCAGGCGCGGTGCCGCGTCCCGTCGGTGCGGGCAATGCGCCGTCGCAGCAATCGCGACCCAATCCGATCGCGCCGGGCGCGTCGAGCGGACGCCAACCGATCCCCGTGCAGTCGATGCAGGGACCGTTCGAGCCCACGCCGGTCGCGCCGAAGCCGCGGCCCACGATGCCGGCGCCCAAACCCGAGCAGCCCGCGCAGAGGCCACCTCCGGGCAT
This sequence comes from Pseudomonadota bacterium, assembly GCA_023428295.1. Taxonomy (GTDB): domain Bacteria; phylum Myxococcota_A; class Polyangia; order Haliangiales; family Haliangiaceae; genus JABFXX01. The sequence goes on along the minus strand of JAEYYV010000234.1, from coordinate 59,738 downwards.
GAACGCTGCGGACGTCAACGCGCTCTACGCCAAGTACGTCAAGGCCAAGGAGATGGTCGGCGAAGAGGCGGGGCCGGGCGCGTACAGCAAGCTGATGAAGACGATCAACACGCAGGCTCCGAAGATCATGGAGCAGTACAAAGCGAAAGGCGTGGAGTTCTCGGTCGTCGTCAAAGACAACCAGGTCATCATCAAGGCCAAGCCAAAGACCTAGCGCGCGCGAGACGCTAGAGTCGTCGCATGTTCTCGGCGGAGTTTCGCTGCATCGCGGGCTGTCACGGCGGCTATCCGCTCGATCAGGTCATCTATCGCTGCCCGACGTGCGGCGACTTGCTCGAGGTGGTGCATGACCTCGCAGCGCTGAAGGAGCGGCCGGCATCGGCGTGGATGAAGCTGTTCGAGTCGCGCTGGCGATCGGCCGACGCCGACGAGCCGTGGGGATCGGGCGTGTGGGGAAAGCACGAGTGGGTCGCGCCGTCGCTCGACGAGGCAAACATCGTGTCGATGCTCGAGGGCGGAACGCACCTGACGCCGGTGCCGCAGTTCGCCAAGGCGCTCGGCCTCGGTCGCGTGCGCGTGAAGCAATGCGGCACGTCGCACTCGGGATCGTTCAAGGACCTCGGCATGACGGTGCTCGTGTCGATGGTCAAGCAGATGATCGCGCGCGGGACACCGATCCGCGCGATCGCGTGCGCGTCGACGGGCGACACGTCCGCAGCGCTCGCGGCGTACGCGGCGGCGGCGGGCATTCGCAGCGTCGTGATCTTGCCGCGCGGGAAGATCTCGACCGCGCAGCTCGTGCAACCGCTCGCGATGGGATCGCTCGTGCTCGCGATCGACACCGACTTCGACGGCTGCATGCGGCTCGTGCAAGAGCTCGCCGCGAAGGAAGGCGTGTACCTCGCGAACTCGATGAACTCGCTGCGCCTCGAAGGACAGAAGACGGTCGCGATCGAGCTCGTGCAGCAGCTCGGATGGCGCGCGCCCGATTGGGTCGTGATCCCCGGCGGCAACCTCGGCAACGTGAGCGCGCTCGGAGCGGGCTTCGAGATGCTGGTCGCGCTCGGCATCCTCGAGAAGCGGCCGCGCATCTGCGTCGCACAAGCCGCGCACGCGAGCCCGCTGTACGCGAGCTATCGCGCGGGATGGGCGCCGCTTCAGGCGGTGAAGGCGCAGACCACGTTGGCGAGCGCGATCCAGATCGGAAACCCGGTCAGCTTCGCGAAGGCGGTTCGCGCCCTGAAGGCGTTCGACGGCGTGGTCGAGATCGCCACCGAGGCGGAGCTCGCGGACGCGTCCGCGCTCGCGGATCGCGACGGTTTGTTTACCTGCCCGCACACCGGCGTCGCACTGGCCGCGCTGACCAAGCTCGCAGCGCGCGGGGAGGTCACGCGTGATCACGAAGTCGTCGTCATCTCGACGGCGAGCGGCCTCAAGTTCGCTGACTTCAAGGTCGGCTATCACGAGGGGACGCTCGCGGGGGTAAATGCCCCTCGCTACCGCAACATCCCCGTCGAGCTTCCGGAGTCCTACGACGCGATCCGCGAGGCCCTGCAACGCGGCCTCGACGGCTCGACGGCCCCCGCGTAGACTGGTCGTGATGAAGCTCGCGGAGTCGGCTCGTTCTCGTTGGGTCCTCGCTCTCGCTACCGTCGCCTTCAGCGCGTCCGCGATCGTCGTGGCGTCCAAGCAGTGTACGCAAGCGCCGCCAAAGAGCGCGGTCATCAAGAAGACCGGCATGAAGCCGTGGCGCGGCTGCAAGCAGCGCGCACAGCGCCCGGCGCCACCACCGCCGACGAGAGAGGTCACGGGCTCTGACTATCGCGACGTCTTGATCGCGGCGAAGCCCGCGCTCGAGGCGTGCACGCAGGGACAACCCGAGGGCGTGACGTACGAGGTGCGCATGCCGATCGGCGGCGATGGCCACGTGATGTCCGTCGAGGTTCGCGGCACCAGCCCGGACATCCAGAAGGTCAGCATGAAGGTCGTGAAGTGCGTCGAGACCGCGGTCTCGAAGCTGCAGTTCCCGGCCACGGGCTACCGGACGTTCGTCTCGACCAACATCCGCACCGAGTAATCTTCACGAGTTAGCGCGGGCGTCGGCCTCGAATCGCCGATCGCTCGATGATCGCGCAGCCCTCGTGGAACTTTTGTTCGCGAGGCGGGTGATACCGGTCAGCAATGCCTGCCGCTGCGATGGCCCGCCGCACCGACCAGCTCGACGAGCTGACGCTGCGACGTGCGCAGCGTGGTGACGAGCGCGCGTGGCGTGATCTCGTGGCCTGCTATCAGAGCGCGGTGCACTCGCTCGTGTGGCGATTGCTCGTCGGGCGCTCGCGTCATCGCGTCGAGGATCTCGTGCAGGAGACGTTCGTGCGCGTGCTTCGTGCGCTGCCGTCGTTCGAACCGCAAGGACCCGCGACGCTGAAGACATGGATGCTCACCATCGCGACGCGGCTCGCGCTCAACGAGCTGCGACGCAAGGAGAGCGAGACGCTCGTCGCGGAGGTACCGGCGCGTGAACGCACCGACTCTGCAGCGGAGCGCAAGCGACTCGGCGCGGCGATCGCGGCGGGTGTTGCCGCGCTTCCCGATTCGCAGCGCGCGGTGTTCGTGCTGCGCGAGTATCACGAGCTCGACTATCACGAGATCGCGAGCGCGCTCGAGGTCGACCTCGGCACGGTGAAGTCGCGACTTGCACGCGCGCGCGGTGCGCTCCGCGAGTACCTGACGGCCGCGGGTATCGGAGTACGTCATGGGTGAACACGACGAAGACAGCCTCGACACGGACTACGATCTGTCGGCGTGGGAGGTTCCACCGCCGGCGGCGGGACTCGCCGACGCCGTCGTGCGTCGAGCGCGCGAGCACGTACCGCACGCGGTGGTGACGCCACGCTCGCTCCGTCGGTGGGTGATCGGAGCGGGCTCGCTCGCCGCGCTCGTCGCGATCCTCGCGTTCGCGCTGTGGGGGATCGAGCGCGCGCCCGAGAGTGGCAGTGGTGTCGTCGCGACGACGGCGCCGCAGACGCTCGATCTCGGCCGCTCGTCGGCGGTGCTCGATTCGGGTGCTCAGCTCACGTGGACCCGTCGCGGCGCGGACGTCGCGGTCTCGCAATCACGCGGTGCCGTGACGTGGCGCGTGTCCGACGAGGACAACCTGGTGATCGACGCCGCGTTGGCGTCGATCGAAGCGAGAGGCGCGAGCCTTCGCGTGGAGGTCTCGATGAATCGATCCGATGTGCGTGCGATGGGAGTTGGAAGTGCAGCAGCGATCGTGGTCTCGCTCGTGACGGTGATCGTCTACGAGGGCCACGTGAAGGCCACGAGCAACGGCCAGACGGTGAACATCCAGCCGGGAGCGACGATGACGTTTGGCGAGAAGCCAACGCCAGCCGAGCAGCTCTCCGTCGGTGGATCGACCGACGACGATGCACGCAAGCGCATCGCCGAGCTCGAGCGCGAGGTCGCGAAGCTCCGGTTCGAGCTGCTGAACCGCGATGCCGAGACCCTGCGAGAGAAAGAGACCGACAAGAAAGAGAAGACCGAGAACAAAGAAGTACCGACGAAGAGCCGCAAAGACGCGAACGACACGACGACGGAGACGCAGCACGACCGCTCGTGTGACGAAGTCTCGTGCGTGCTGACGAACTACGAGGGGACGTGCTGCACCAAGTACAAGAAGAAGACAGCGACGTGTGATGCCGGCGAGACGGCGAGGAAGGGCGACGACCTGCTCGCGAACGGCATGGACTCCGCGGCGCTCGTGCAGTTCGAGGCCTCGCTCGCGTGCAAGGCGGATCCGGCGGTCTCGAAGAAGGCGCTGATGGCGGCGTGTCGCTCGAAGCAGGCGGCGAAGGCGAAGAAGCACCTGGGGGCGGTGCCGGCGGCCACGCGGTCTTCGTACGCGCAGATCTGTCTGCGCTACGGCATCGACATCGAGGACGGGACCTCGGCGAGCTGTGATGCAGAGGAGCTGAAGAAGAAGGGCGACAGCTATCTCTCGAACGGCATGGACGCCGCTGCGCTCGAGCAATTCGAGGCGTCCTTGCGATGCAAGTTCAGCACGGGTGTGATCAAGAATGCCTTCGTGGCGGCGTGTCGTTCGAAGCAGGCCGCAAAGGCGAAGCTCTACTACGCAAAGCTGCCGCAGCAGGGCAACTACGCGGAGATCTGCAAACGCTTCAACATCGATGTTCTGGGGAAGTAGCCAGCACCGCAGAAGTTCTCCGTCGCTGCCGGCTGCGTGATATGCACGCGCCATGGGTGTTAAGGGAATCCTGGCCGCTACCGCTATGGCTTCGCTTGTCGGGTGTGGCGACAACAGTCCGTCGACGCCCGATGGTGGCGTGACCACCGCGCACTGCGCGTACGAACCGCTTCCGTCGACGGCAGGTGCAGGTGGCACGGTCACCGCGGGCGCGCTGATGGCGGGCGCGGCGGAGCGTATTCCCGATATCCCCGTCGGCACGGCGCTCGGCGGTTACACGAGTCGCGCCGCGTTCCTCGGTACCGCGCCAAAGATCGACACGCGCGACGTGAAGATCAGCGGCGCGTTCAACGCGTCGATCGGCGTCGAGCTCGCGCCGCGCGTGAAGGCAGTCGCGCTCAGCGCGGGCGGCGAGACCGTGCTGCTCCTCAAGATGGACGCGATCTTTGTCTACGAGGGCATGCTCTTCGATCTCGAGACGCGCCTCGGTCCCGAGCTCCACGGCAAGATCTTGCTCGCCGCGTCGCACAGCCACTCGGCGTGGGCGCAGTTCACGGGCCACGCGCCGCTCAAGCTCGGCGCCGGCGAGCTGCGCGACGTGGTCTACACGCGATTCCTCGACGCGCTCGAGGGCGTCGCACGCGATGCACTCGCGGCTCGTCAGCCCGCGCGGCTCGGCGTGTTCACGACGACGACCTTCGATCCGACCAATCAGATCAATCGCGATCGCCGCGGCGAGAACGACATGATCCCGAACGGTGACAAAGACGACGAGATCATGGCGATGCTGCGCGTCGACAGCACGGCGGGCGCACCGATCGCGATCGTGCCGATCTTCGGCGGCCATCCGGTCCTCAACGACGACGACAACCCGTTCGCGACCGCGGATGCCGTCGGTGGACTCGAGCGCGCGCTCGGCGAGCAGTTCGACTCCAAGGTCGTCGTCATGCAGCTGCAGAGCGCCGGTGGCGATGTCTCTGCCGTCGGGCACGGACGTGTCGACTGCGCGAACAAGCCGGGCAAGGCGAGCGATCCGTGCTTCTCGTGGACCGCCGAAGAAGGCCACGGTCGTGCGGCGATCCCCGAGCTGATGGCCGCATGGACAACGGCGGGCACCGCGATGCGCGACTCGCTCGAGCTCGAGATGATCACGCGCTCCGTCGAGACGGGCCCGCATCCCGAGTCGTTCACCATCCGCAATGGCGCGATGAGCTACGCGCCGTTCGATCTCGAGCGTCTGCCGGACGGTGTCGTCGGCGATTCCTCGACGGGCGCCATGATCGACTCGCCCGTCGACGAGTTCAACGCTCCGGTCGGCGCCGCCCTCTGCGAGACCGCCACGCCGATGTTCCCGGCCGCCGCGATTCCCGGCACCGAGGGCGTCTTGCCGTACGGCTCGTGTCTGCGTCTCGACGTGGCGGGCGAGATCCTCGGGCCGATCTTCGACATCGACTTCCCGGTCACGGAGACCGAGCCCATCTGCGAGACGACGCGCACCACGGTGTCCGCGCTTCGCATCGGCCAGTTCATGATCGGCACCATGCCGGGCGAGCTCACGACGCTGCTCAAGCGCCACGTCATCGCTTCGTCACCGGATCCTGCGAACACGATCATCGTCGGCTACGCGCAAGGTCACGTCGGCTACATGCTGCGCCCCGAGGACTGGGTGCTCGGCGGATACGAACCGAGCGTCTCGTTCTGGGGACCGCTCGAGGCAGAGAAGATCGGGGAGAAGCTCGTCGAGCTCATGCCGCTCGCGATGACGCCGATGCGCGAAGACGGCGCGACCGACAGCGCCACCAAGGTCGCGACGCGCCGCATGACCGACACCCTCGACAAGGACGAGCCCGCGATGATGCGCGGCACCGTCCCCGCCACGGTCCCCGATCAAGTGTGGGCGCGCACCGGCAGGCCCACGCAAGCGCAACCGCTCGCCACCGTCCCGCGCGTCAGCGGCATCGCGCAGTTCGTGTGGATCGGCGACGACCCTCTCACCAAGACGCCGCGCGTGACGCTGCAGAAGAAGGAAGGCGCGAGCTTCGTCGACGTCACTCGTCGCAGCGGCCGCACCGTCGAGGACGGCGAGATCGTCCTCGCGTACACACCCACGCCGCTGCAACGCTCGGGGCCGCAAACGCACTACTGGGTCGCGGAGTGGCAGGCCGTGCCGTGGATCGGCGCACCCGGCGTCGACGCGCTCGACGCCCGCGGCGGTGTCCCGCTCGGCGCATACCGCTTCCACGTCGAGGGCATGGGCTGGACGCTCGACTCCGACGAGTTCAACGTCGTCGAAGGCGGGGTCATCCTCTCGCAAGCCACGCGCACCAACGGCAACGTGCGCGTCACCGTCTCGTGGAGCGCACCCAAAGGCTGGCGCCTGATGGATCCCGCGCTGATGTCGAATCAGCCGATCGCGCTTCGCGAGCAGTCGGTCACCGTCGAGCTCCTCAACGCGGGAGGCACCGTCATCGGCACGGCCGACGTCACCACCAACGCCGCGGGCAACGCCACCATCGCCGACCAAGCTGGCGCCGTCACCGCGCGCATTCGAGATCGCTTCGGCAACATCGCCACCATCGCGCTCCCGGGCGTGTAGGCAGCCGGGCGACGCGCCCACCCAACCAGCGAGAATCCCGCACGAACGTGGGGTGACACTGTGAACTTCGGGGTGGCTGGCCCCGGCTTTGATCCCAGGGCTCTCGCGGGCTTACAATCGGTTCGTGCGGGTCTCGCACTTGCACATTCGCCCCGTCGCCCGTCCCCGCCGTCGCCCATGCGCACCGTCCTGATCCTCCTCGTCCTCGCTGCCATCGGCGGCTACGTGGCGTTCAGGCACCTTCCGTCGGGCACCGCGCAGGCCAACAAGCCCGAGACACCGTCCCAGCAGATCCAATCGATCTCGATCGACGGCGGTCGTGGCCTCCCGCTCGCCGCCCTCCGCGCGGTCCTCGTGTCCAAGCCAGGCGAGCAAGTCGACGACGCGAAGCTCGAGCAAGATCGCATCGCCCTCGGCGCCGAGCTGGCCTCGCGCGGCTACCTCGCAGCGCTCGTGCGCCCCGCGGTCGTGACGTACTCGACGGGCGCGTATGTCGTGTACGAGATCGATGCGGGCGAGGTCTTCAAGATCCGCGACGTGAAGGTCATCGGCGCCTCCGAAAAGGACGCCGTGATCACCATCTCCAAAGGCGACGAAGCGCTCGCGTCGCGCATCGAGAGCGCGCGGCAGATCCTCTCGGAGAACCTCGAGCGTCACGGCAAGAAGAAGACGGTGACGGTCTCGATCGAGAAGGACATCGCGAACCACGTCGTCGACGTCACGCTGACGACGAAGTAGCTCGAAGATTTCGCGCAACCGCGCCGAGGGCCCGTGGATAGGGCGCCTCCATGGCACAGATGCGGAGCTCGGGATCGCTGGCTGAATCGGCAGTTGGTAGCGCGATGGATGGAGGCGGTAGCACGGCTGCCGAGCCTTCCAACGGGCTGGAGAAGTGGTGGACCATCGCCGCGGCGCTCGTCGGTCCGCCGGCGGTGGACCCCGCGATCTACGGCATCGATCCGAGTGACGTCGGAGGTGTCGTCGGCGGGCTCGGCGCCGGCGTGAAGCATCAAGCGGCGAGCAACGAGCTAGCCGGTGCCAACAGGCATCAACCGCCGAGCTCCATGAACGGATTCATCAGCATGTCCAATGCTGTCTCCGCACAAGCGACTCCACAGAAGACGCGAGCGGACCACTTGAATGCTGCTGAAGGTGCCCGGTCCCGGGCAATGAGTGATCACCTCATGCTGGCCGCACGGAAGATCATCTCCCATCTCGAGACACTCGAGTCTCTCGCGAAGAAGCAGCGTAGGTGAGGGGGCCATCTGTTACTGCGCTCGTCGCTGCATTCGTCGGGTGCCACCACGACGCTCCTCGCAGCGATGCCCTCGCCAGGAACACCGCTGCCGAAACGATGGTCGACTACGAGTTTGGCCGCCGCGTCGAGCTGGACTACTCCCGTCCGATGAGAGGGCGACGGACCGAGCTCGCCATTCCGCGCGAAGACTTCAGAACCCGCTGCCAGGACGGTGAGCAGTCTGTATGTCTTCGCGCAACGATGGAGCATAACGATCGCGGCAGCATCTGGTTGAGACTCCTGTTCGAGTGTCGTAGGTCGGGGGACGAGCTCAGCTGCCGCTACATCGAGTGGGCGAAGCTGAACTTCGAGGACGACCCGCCGCCGTTCCCACTATCGAGCACACAGCTCCGTCACGGATGCACGGCGGGCATCGGCCCCGAGTGCAATCTCCTCGCGCGAAGCGAGAATGTGGCAGATGCGAGGTTCGGTGCGGAGCTGAGCTGTCTCCGCGCGGCACGTCATTGCTTGCGGGCTGCAAACAGCTACTTGAACGACGAGCCGCGCAGCGAGATTCGTGGGCAGTACTACCTCGAGGTCGAGTGCCAGACATTCGGTGGCGAGGCCTGCAAGAAGCTCTCGATCGCGTATCGAGCGGGCCTCTTCGAGGAGCCACGACGAGGTCGCGGTCGCGACTTGGAGCGCTACGTCTGTCGCTACTACGAGAAGCACTGTCCGAGGTCGAAGACGAAGTAGCGCAACCGGGCTCGCGCGACGAACCACCCGGCCCGTCGGATCGTGCAGTAGTACTCACTCGCAGAGACCGACGATGAGCGGACGCGCGCGCGTGCGTTCTCCGTGCGCACACCTCGCTCTCACCACGGTCTATTGCAGGTGCGGTGGTCCGGCGAGACCCGCTGGGTAGCCTCGACTATGCAGCCCACGATTTCTCGCGAGATTATCGATCGTCGACAACCCACGCTCCGATGGAGCGCCATCTTCGCCGGAACCGCGATCGCGGTCGGTGTATGGGGAGTGCTCCAGCTATTGGGCATCGGTGTTGGCCTCGTGGCCATCGATCCCGACGACGCCACCTCCATGGTCCCCGCTGCGATCGGCGCGACCGCGTTCTCCACGCTCGCTCCGCTGATCGCGATGTTCGCCGGCGGCTGGTTCGCGGCTCGTCTCGCGAGCACGTGGGATCGCTCGGTGGCGATCACCCACGGTCTCATCACGTGGGGCCTCTCGTCGGTCCTCGGCATCACGCTCACGGTGCTCGTCGCATCCGCCGTCGGTCACGGCGCAGCGCAGATGGATCGCACCGATAGCGTCGCAGACTCTCGCTACGCGGAGATCGAAGACGCGCTCGTACCGGTCAACCGCGCGCGTGCGGAGGCTCCGGCCGTCACGTCCGAGCAGATCGTCGCCGCGGCGCGCGCTGCGCACGACGACGATGGATACGATCGCGAGAGGCTCATCGAGAAGCTCGACGAGGTGAGCGCGCTCGACAAGGCGCAGGCGACGCGCGTCGTCGACTCGCTCGGCTCGCGCGCGCCGGGAATCGTCGCGATGGCGGCGACGCCCACGCCCGCGGAGCACGACACGATGTACGCGATGGAGAAGGCGGGTAAGGGACTGCTCGCGCTCGCACTCGCGATGATGCTGTCCGTGGTCACCGCGATCGCGGGTGCGCTGATGGCGATGCGCAATGACGAGCGACGCCGTCAGGTTCACACCACGGCGCCGTATCCAGTCACGCGGCCCGTCGACGAATAGTCAGGGCTCTTTGCGAGCGGGCAAGAGCGCCGTCGGTCGCTCGCGCTCGTCCTCGGCGTGGACGAATCGCCGATAGCCGATGTCGCGCCACCAAGCGGCCCACTTGTCGGCGGCTTGGTCCCGCTCGCGGCGCGGCAAGTCGTGGTGGTAGCCGAAGTACTCGCCGGTGAGGCGTCGCAGATCGTTGATCGCTGCCTCGCGAATCGCGTCCTCTTTGTGGCCGAGTCCCTCGATCAGCCACTCGATGCGGTGACGCTTGCGAGCACCGTCGTACCACTTGCGCCACTTGCGCTCGCTGGATCCGAAGTCCTGCGCGGTCAGGGCGACGAGTGCGCGGCGCGCGTGATCGCCTGCGCGGTCGCTGCGCTCGATCGCGCCGATGAGATCCGGAATCGCTTCGACGTCGGCGAGCGCGACGATCGCCGCAGTGGCCGCGCCGACGACCTCCGAATCGCTCGAGTGAACCGCGCGACGCACGCGTGCGAGCGCAGAGCCGAGATCCTGCACGGGATAGCCGGCGAGCGCCTCGATCACGCACGCGCGCACACCGAAATCCTGATCGAAGAGACGCTCCGCGAGCGCGTACACGGCGTTGCGAGGGCGCAGCTCCGACGTGCAGATCGCCGCGTAGAAGCGAACGTCTCGCTGCGGGGACGCCATCTTCTCGATCAGCAGATCCGACGAGACGGAGCCGAGTCGCACGACGAGCTCGAGCAATCCACCGTACTGCGCCGCGCGCAATGGACGTCCGGTGACCGCGAATCGATCGACGCGCAGCTTGCCGGGGAAGCGGCGATTGAGCGCGCCGAGCGCATCGGCCGAGCGCTCGACAGCCTCGGAGATATCGTCCTCGGCGTGACCCTCGCGCGCGGTCTCGATGCGATCGAGGACGAGATCGATCGGCTCGAGCGCATCTTGCTGATAGCCGAGCTGCACGATCTCCTCGATCAGCGGAGCCTCGGGCTGTGTGACCTCCGACCAATCGCCGTCGTCGATCTTCGGTGCACCGAGCTTCTTGGTGAGAACCTGGTCCGCTTCGATCGGAACCGCGACGACCTCACCCGGCGAGCGATAGCCCGCGGACTTGTGCTTGACGATCAAGCGTCCGATCGCATCCGACGCGGCGTGCGCCATGGGCAACAGCTCCGTGACATCGGACAGCCGCAGATCGCTCTGTACGCGGTGCGCGACGACGATCGCGACCACGCGATCGCGCAGCACGATGGGCATGAGCAGCGCGGAGGGAGGCATCACGCCGCCGAGGCGGAGCGCCATCGCGTCGATGCCGGGGTCGCCCGAGATCAGCGGACCGATGTGCGGCTGATGATTGGCGACGACGGCGCGGAACGGCGAGAGCGCGTCGAGCGGGATGAGCACGGTGGTCACGGCCTTCGTGTCGAGGCCCGGCTCCGCGAGTGCGACGCGTCCGATCGCCGCGCCGCCTTGTACCGTGAGCAGACCCGCCCATCGCGCGCGCGAGCGAGCAGCGCGCAAGAGCGTGAGGAACACGCTGTCGCGATCCTCGGCGACGGCGAGCATCTCGCGCGCGCTGATGATCGGCAGCGGCGAATCGCGGCCCTCGGTGGTGATCGGCTGCGTCGCGGGGGATCGAGCGCGGGTCGTGCCGCTCGTGCGTCCGCTCGTCGGAGTGCCGCCGTCGGTGATGACTTTCGGGATCGGCCCCGAGCCGGAGAACGACAAGATCGGCGGTGGCACGGTGGCGACGACAGGAATCGGCTGCGATCCAGCGGGCGGACGCGAGCCGAGCGAGGCCATGCGATCGGTGATGGGACGCGCGGTCTGCGCGGCGACGCCGACGATGGTGCGGCGACTCGAGCGCAGCGGGTTGGTGCCCGACTCCGGCGGCACGTCCGCGATGACCGTGTCGGGAGATACTGTCGACGTGCGCGACTCGGGCGGTCGCGTATCCGACGGCAGCTTCGTCGTCGCATCGGCCATCGCGGGCGTGCGCTCGGTGACGTCGTCGGACATCGGCGTCGCCGGCACGCCGCCGCTCTCGACGATGACGGACTTCGCGCGACCGACGACAGGCGGTGCCGTCGAGTCGACATCGAGCGAACGCGCGAGCGTGGTGAAGCGTGCGGGCGGATCGAGTCCGTACGCCGCGGAGTAGACGAGGTGCCATCGATACTCGGGCGCGATCAGCGGCTGCAGCGGGCGATCGAGCTGGTCCGCGAGATCCTCGAGCTCGTCGATCTCGAGTGGCGCGCACACGAGGATGCGCACGGTTTCTCCGTCGAGCGCGAGTGGTACAGCGCGGCTCTTCTCCGCGGTCTCGCGATCCACGACAGCGATCGCGGCGGGATCGAGCACGCGTCCATCGTGGCGCGACGCCGGCGGCAATCCCGATGCGAGCGCGAGGTACTGGGTCAGCCGCTCCTCGGGCACGAGGTTCATCTCGAGCAGGATCGTATCGAGGCTGCCGCCATAGATGACCTGGCGCTGGAACGCCTTCTCCATGCGCTTGACCCCGACGAGGCCGTCGCGAACTAAGAGAGAGCTCAGACGCGATGGCATCGCACGCGCCTCATGCTCGAATCACGTAGGTCCCTGCGATCCAATCTTGTAGACCGCGCTTCTCGCTGTCGAAGCCCATCCAGAGGAAGCCGAGGAACAGCGTTGCCACGCCCGCGAGATAGCCCGCGCAGCGAGCGACGCAGCGTCCGGGGCTCGGACGGTCGCCGTACACGTCGATGATCTTCATCTTGAGCACGCGCATTCCGAGCGTTCGCCCGACGACGATCTGGAACACGAGCAAGTACGTCATGCCGATCGCGAGCAGGAGCCCCATGCCCATGACGAGTGCGGGATCCGTGGCGAGCACGAGATCGATCCACATGTCGACGTCGAGGAGGCCCATGTTGCTCGGCGGCAAGTGCACGCCACCGATCTTCGAGACGATCAGGGTGACGAGAAGCGCGAGTGGGACGACGATCGCGAGATCGATCGCGGCGGCGGCGGCGCGCTTCCAGAAGCCGACGACGAACACCGCTGCTGCTTCGCGTTTGCTCGCCCGCGGAGCCGGCTCGATCTTGGTCAACGGTCGCGCAGCCACGGGGGCCTCGACGACGGCTTCGGCGCGATCGATCTCGTCGTCGATCGCGGCGGCGATGCTCGCGGCGGACTCGCGCGCCTCGGTGTTGGAGCGCGGGATGGTCGGACGCGTCGCGGGCGTCTCGACCTTCGAGGTCGAATCTCCCTCGATGGGCTCGGGCCCGAGGAGGGTCGGTTCGCGCTCCGCCATCCCCCGTTGATAACGTGCCCGGGGCATCGGGGGCAAATCCGCGTACCAGACGCGGTCATCGTTCGATGATGTTCTCGGCAGCGCACGGTGTTACCGTCGGGGGGATGAGGCTGTTGTTGGCGATCGCGCTTGCCGGCTGTGCGTCCGCGGGGAGCGGCGCCCCCGGCGGTGGCGACGACGAGCCCATGGTCGATGCGATGATCCAGCAGCCGGACGCGTGCCTCGACACCGACATGGACTCGGTGTGCAACCACCTCGACGTGTGCCCGGGCGCCGACGACGCTGTGGACTCGGACGGAGACACCGTCCCCGACGGTTGTGACAACTGCCCGGGCCTCGACGATCGCGTCGACGGAAACAACAACCAGATTCCGGACTGCACCGAGCTGATGACCAAGACGATCGACCTGAAGGTCGTCGGCTCGAACCGGTGGCGCGGCTGGTACAACGCGAGCGGCGCTCACACGTCGTCGAACGACAACACGATCACCGGGCTCAACGGCGGCGTGAATTACAACTCGTACTTCGTGTTCAACCTCAACTTCACGGCGACGACGGTTCAGCAAGTGACGTTCGAGGTCGAGAAAGAGGAGTACACGGGCGACGCCTCCGAGACGATCTCGATCTGGGACGTGACGACGCCGCCAGCGACGCTCGAAGCGAACGCCGCGAGCACCGCCGCCGGTCAGCAGACGCACGCCGATCTCGGCAGCGGCACCACCTACGGCCTCGGCACGATCCAGTCGTCGATGCCTGCGGGCTCGGTCATCTCCGTGCCGCTCAACGCTGCCGCCGCCACCGCCGTGAAGGCCGCGCTCGGTAGTGACTTCGCGATCGGCGTGCATGTCGATACGCAGCCCGGCTGGGTGCGCTTCTCGATGGCCAACGAAGCACGCGTCGCGCGCCTCGTGATCAAGTACCTGCCGTAGCCTCGCGCCAACGTCTCCGCACGTGGTCAGCCGCGGGTCAGGGCGCGAATGATCGCGACGGCGACCACAGGAGCCGTCTCGGCACGAAGCACACGTGGTCCGAGGCCGATCGGCACGAAGCCGGCGAGGGCGAGTGCGGCGTTTTCGGCGGGGGCAAAGCCGCCCTCCGGTCCGCTGACCAGCGTGATCTCTAGCGTGTCGAAGTCCTCGTACGCCCCGGGACGCACCGTCTCGGGTAGCGGGGTCGTGCTTTTCGGATCGAGCACGAGCCGCATGCGTTCGGCCTCGTCGGCGGTCGTGTCGAGCGACGCGATCGCGGTGGCGAGCGAGTCGACCCACCGCACGGTCGGCACGTGCGCACGTCCCGATTGACGCGCGCCGGCTTGGACCGCGAGCTGGTACTTCTCGATGCGCGCGTCGCGACGGTCGGGCTCGAGCTTGACCACGCTGCGCGCGGCGGGCCAGACGACGATCTCGTCGACACCGACCTCGACGAGCTTCTCGAGGGCGATGTCCATGCGGTCGCCCTTGATCAGCGGCAGGAGCACGCGGGTCCACGGCTGCTTCGATGGAATCGTGCTTGGCTGGTAGAGGTGGAGCGTCATCGCGTCGTCGGTGATCGCCGTGATGTCTGCCATCGCGCGCCGACCTTCGCCGTCGTAGACGTCGACCTTGTCACCGACTGCAGCGCGGCGAACGCGCGTGATGTAGTGGTGTTCGTCGCCACGCACGACGAGCGTTCCCGGGGCCAGGGCGCTGGGCTCGACGAAGATCTTCATCGGCGTAGCGTCACGGAGGACCACTGCGGATCGTCGGTGCTCGGCTTTATGCGCACGAGCCGCATGCCCGCAGCGACAAACTCGTCGGCGAGCGGTCGTGCTTGCGGCGTGAGCAAGCCGGAGAGGATCAGCGTACCGCCCGGCGCCGTGCGCTCGACGAGCGCGGTCATCAGGATGCGCAGGACGTGCGCCTGGATGTTGGCGAGCACGAGCGGAAACGACTCGGTCAGCTCACCGCACGGCGTGAGCGACGGCTCGATGCGATCCGCGCACCGGTTGATGGACGCGTTGTCGAGCGTGGCGTCGATGGCGAGCTGGTCGTTGTCGACCGCGACGCACGTCGCCTCGGGCCAGCGCTTCACGGCTGCGATCGCGAGGATGCCGGAGCCGCAGCCCACGTCGAGGATGCGCGTCGGCGAGACCTCGGCGTCGGCGAGCTCTTGCAGCTCCTCGAGGACGAGCCGCGTCGATGCATGCGTGCCCGTGCCGAACGCCATGCCCGGATCGAGATCGATGACGACCTCGGAGTCGTGCGCAACATAGGTCTCCCACGACGGCACGACGACGAACTGACGGGTCAGCCGCGAGACCTTGAAGTACTTCTTCCACGCGTCGCGCCACTCCGCTTCGGGCAAGGCCGTCGCGATGCGAACTCTCGACGGATCGAGGTCCGCGCCGTTCGCGGCCCACCGCGTAGCGGCGTCGCGCGCTTCGGCGAGCGCATCGGGTGCGGAGTCCTTCGCGATCCAGAACACGACCTCGTCACCGCGTTGTTGCGTGCCCGCAGCTGCGGACGGCACTTCAGCGGCGACGAGCGCAGCGATGTCATCGACGTCGGCCGCGCCGACCGGAATGACGATCTCGACCCACTCGGTGTCGGACATGCCGGTTCGTATCACGAGCCGAAACGAAAACGCGCGCACCGGTGATCGGAGCGCGCGACAACGTCAGAGAACGAACGGAAGATACGAGTGCGAGCTCAGCGCGTCGGGGCCGGAGCCACGCGGCGCTTCATCTCGCGGCGAAGACGCTTGCGAGCTTCGCGCGTCTTCCTCTTCTTCTTCACGCTGGGCTTCTCGTAGAAGCGGCGACGCTTCAGCTCCTGCAGGATGCCTTCCTTCGACATCTTCTGCTTGAGGATCTTCATCGCCTTCTCGAGGCTGTCGCGAACCTCGACTTCGACGGGCTTTCCGAACGAGTTCTCCATAGGAAGGGGAGTGGGTACCTGATCGCCGGAGCCCGGTCAAGAGCGACGACGAACAGGTGTTCGGATCAGGCCTTCGTGTGCTTGTAGAAGAGCGTGATGGTCAGGCAGTGGAACTCGGAGTCCGAGCTCTGCGTGACGATCTTGTCGACGATTTCATGGTCCGGGTGGGACCGAATCCAGTCGGTGATGAGCTCTCCGAGGAGCTCGCGCTCTTTGGCCTTGGTCGCCGAGAAGACCTTGACGCCCGTAACGTCGATCATCCGCCCATCCTCCTGAGAACCTGTTTGCATGCGTGCCACAACAACCACCTTCGTAATACGCGGCAAGTGCCGCTGTTGATGTGAGCCCACTCTGGGCCAGGAACGGATTCCAGTCAACCGGTAAGATTTCGATTAAGGTGAACTCTCGGTTAGGGGAATCCTTTACTTAGGCGATGGCAACCGTAAGTGCGCGTGACTCGGTCCGATCTATGGCAACACGCTCGGCCGTAGCGACACGGCTTGGTAGTGTCCGCGCACGTTTCAAGGAGAAGTCATGCTTCGACTGCTCGCGATCGCGCCCGTAATTCTCGCGATCACCCCCACGTCTGTCCGGGCTCAACCCAAGCCCGCCATCGCAAAGCTGCCGTCGATCGAGACCTTTCAGCTGGAAAATGGCCTGTCGGTTGCCGTACTTCCGACCGATGCGGCCCCGGTTGTCGCCGTCCAGGTCTGGTACCGCGCCGGCAGTAAGGACGAGCAACGCAACCGCCGCGGCTCGGCCCACATGTTCGAGCACATGCTGTTCAAGGGGACCAAGCATCTGCGTCCCGAAGCGCATGCACAGTTCATCAACGGCCTCGGCGGCTACGTGAACGCGCAGACCGACGAAGACGCGACGCACTACATCAACACGTTGCCGTCGGATCATCTCGACTTCGCGTTGCAGCTCGAAGCGGAGCGCATGCGCGGCCTCCTGTTCCGTCCCGAGATGATCGGCGCGGAGAAGGAGGTCGTGAAGGAAGAGATTCGCCAGCAGGAAAACTCGCCGATCGCGAAGGGCTTCCTGCGCTTCTTGGAGATCGCGTTCACGAAGCACCCGTACGCGTGGACCGCAGGCGGCACGCTCGGCGATCTCGATGCGACCGGCATCGACGATCTGAAGACCTTCTACGACGCGTACTACCAACCGAACAACGCGATGCTCGTTGTCGTCGGAAAAACGACCAGCGCCGACGTGAAGGCCTCCGCGGAGAAGTGGTTCGGGACCATCCCCCGAGGAGCCGAGCCGCCGCGCAAGGCAACGCCCACCGACGAGCCAAAGCAAACCTCGCAACGCAAAGAGACCGTCGAGCCGGGACAGATCGGGCTGACGCTCGTCGGCTGGCACATCCCGGCTGCGAAGGAGAAGAAGGACATCTACGCGCTGCAGGTCGCGTCGATCATCCTCGGCGCGGGTGAGTCGTCGCGCTTGAAGGTACGGCTCAAGGCGGTCGATCCCACGACGAAGCGCCCCCTCGCACTCGACGGCGGCATGGAGTCGCTCGTGCGCGAGCACCCGGGCATGACGATCGCGCTCGGCGCGTATCTCGATCCCGCGCAAGCGGCGCCCGTCGAGGCGGCGATCCTCGACGAGGTGAAGAAGCTGGGTGCAGCGGGACCCAAGGCCGACGAGCTACGCAAAGCGAAGAACCAGGTGCAGGCCGGCTTCGTGTTCTCGCTCGAGAACGCGCAGGGGCTCGCCGAAGCGATCGGTCGCTCGTGGATCCTCACGGGGAGCCCGACGTCGTTCATGGGCGATGTCGATCAGATCGAGAAGGTCACCGTCGCGGATGTCCAGCGCGTGGTGAAGACCTACCTGACCTCCGACCTCGCCACGATCGTGGTGATTCCGCCGAAGGGGCGCTGATCATGCGCGCAATTCTCGCTGCACTCGTTGTCGTCGCTGCGTGCGGACCCAAGCCCGCGCCTGCTCCGGTACCCGTTCTGCCCGGCGATGGTGATTCGAACACCGCGAAGCCGACGCAGCCCAACAAACCCGCCACCGACGCGTGGTCCGGCCGGACGGACTTGATCCAACCGCCAGCGGCCAAGGAGCCCACGCCGGTCACGCTGCCGAAGATCGACGAGATGACGCTCGCGAATGGCCTGAAGGTCTACGTGATCAAGAGCGATCGCTTGCCGGTCGTGTCGATGCAGCTCGCGATCAAAGCGGGACGCATCCACGAGCCCCGCGCGCGCCTCGGTGTGTCCGAGGCGGTCGCGACGATGCTCGTGAAGGGCACGAAGAAGCGGAACGCGCTGGCCCTCGCGAAGGCGATCGATTTCGTCGGCGGCACGATCGCCGCGAACGCCACGTTCGAAGCGACGCTCGTCTCGTGCAGTGCGCTCGCGCGAAACACGTCGACGTGCCTCGAGCTGGTGCCCGAGATGATTACGCAGCCGACGTTCCCCGCCGACGAGCTGGCAAAGGTGAAGGACGGAATGCTCGCGCGCGTGCGCCAGCGCCTCGACGACGCGGGCGCGCTCGCATCGGCACACGTGCAGAACCTCTTGTGGGGCAATGACCACGTGCGTGGTTGGATCGATAGCGAGGCCTCGGTCTCCGCGATCGATCGCGATGCGCTCGTCGCGTGGCACAAGACGTGGTTCGTGCCGAGCAACGCGATGCTCGTCGTGACGGGCGATGTCGATACGGCGAAGCTCAAGGGCGATCTCGAGCGCTCGTTCGGCAAGTGGGCGAAGGGCCCGGTGCCGCCGGCGCCGCAGTACGCGGAGCCGAGCTTGTCGGGCTCGCGCATCCGTCTCGTCGACAAACCGGGCCAAACGCAGACGCACATTCGCGTGGCGCAGTTCGGCATCAAGCACACGGACCCGCGGTTCTTCGACACGCTGGTGTGGAACTACACGCTCGGTGGCGGCGCGTTCAGCTCGCGCATGATGAAGGTCGTGCGCGTCGAGGGTGGCAAGACCTATGGCGCATCGACGAGCTTCGATCGAAACCTCGACAAGGGCAGCTTTGTCGCGACGACGTTCACGCGAAACGCCGAGGCGGTGAACACCACGAAGCTCCTGCTCGGCGAGATCGCGAAGATGGCCAAGAACGGTCCGACGCAAGCCGAGGTCACGCAAGCGATCGCGAACATCGCGGGCGGATACGGACTGCGCTTCCAGAGCGCGGGTGACGTGGGCTCCGCGCTAATCGGTGCGGAGCTGCACGGCTTCGGCAAGGAGTACTTGGCGAACTATCCCGTCGCGGTCGGCAAGGTCGACGTCGCGTCGGCAAAGCGCGCCGCGTCGGAGATCCTCGACCCGCGCGCGTACGTGATCGTGATGGTGGGCGACGCGAAGGATCTCGAGCCGCTGCTCAAGAAGGACGGTTGGCGCTACGAGAAGGTCTCGTTCGCGGAGCCGGTGACGCCAGAGGTCCAGCAGCCCGAGGCGCCGGCGGATCCCAAGGCGGTCGCGGCGGCGCGCAAGCTGGTCGACGAAGCGCTCGTCGCCAAGGGTGGCAAGGCGAAGCTCGCGGCGATCAAAGCGCTGAAGCTCGTCGCGGTGGGCACGACGTCGTTCGGTCCGCAGGTGGTTCCCGTCGAGACCGAGCGCCTGTTCGTGTTGCCCGACAAGATCCGCATCAACGCGATCATCGCGGGCGGCCAGCAGAACGTCATCATCACCGTCGACGGATCCAAAGGTTGGGTGCAGGCGAAGGATCCCAAGACGGGCAAGCTGACGATGCAAGACATCGGCGCGGTAGACCAACAGCAGATCGAGTTCGAGCGCTGGCGCGAACCCGAGCTGATCCTGTTGAAGGCAGCCGATCCTGCGTCGAAGTTGTCGCCGGGTGCCGACGAGACGATCGCCGGTGCGCCGCACAGCGTGGTCAAGCTGAAGACGCCCGACGATCGCATCACGGTGTCGCTGTACATCAACAAGAAGACCAAGCTCGTCACGCGCATGTCCTACGACGCTGGCGGAAGCTCCGAGTCCACGGAGTTCTCCGACTATCGCGTCGTGAACGGCATCAAGGTCGCGCACAAGCACACGAGCAAGGGCACCGGCGCACAGGCGCGTGCGACGGAGCTCGAGATCAAGTCCGTCGAGTTCGACCCGAAGGTTGACCCGACGGTGTTCGAGAAGCCGGCGCCGGCGCAATGAAGCACGCGCTCGCGGCGATCGCTGTCGTCGCGAGCACGTCGTCTGCGCGTGCGGATCTGCGGTTCACGATCCGCAACGACGTGTTCACGGAGCTCGCTCCGCCGATCGACGACGTCGGCTTCACGAACGATCTCGAGGTCGCGTTCTGGCGTCCCTATCGCGGCCTCGTGCTCGGCGGGCGCTGGCTCGATCGGCTCGTCACCGAGGGCTATGGCGACTTTCGTCCGGGTGATCGCCGTCAGGATCTCGTGGAGATCGTCGGCACCGTCGAGAAGACGTGGGGAACGCCGTTACTTCGTTCGCTCACGCTCACGGGCCGCGCGGGATCGGTCGCCACCGGCAACTGGGGCGGACGCTACTACCAGAACGCGTTCCACCGGCTGTGCCACTGCGGCAGCCTGCTCGGCGAAGGGCTCGCGAGTCGCTATCCAGAATCGCGCGCGTACGGTGCGCTCGTCGGTGCGCGCGCTCTCGCGAGCGAGGGGATCGATCCCGCACAGGCCTACGCGGCGCTCGACGCGCAGGCCTCGATCGGCACGGGCGTCACGTTCGTCGACGCCGCCGTCGGCGGTCGCGTTCGCACGCGCGCGGGCAGCGTCGAGCTCGGCGCGCACGCGGAGATCGCCGCGATGCGCTTCCACGTGCTGAGCGACGCACTCGCGATCCCCAGCGGCTACGGCGCCGGGTGGCAGCTCGGCTGGCGGGTCGGTGTCCACGTGGCGTGGCGACGCGTGCGCATCGACTACGAGTACCGCGCGAACGAGGGTGGATCGGGCGAGCCGATCGGCATGGTTGCGGTCACCGTGAACCAAGCCGGCACGTCCTACTGATCTGCGACCCGGCGCGGTGGCAGGCCCCGAGACATCACGATCATGCGGCGAACCTGTGGCTCTTCCGCGACGGTCGTGTCTCGGCGGTTGCCCGCAGGCACCTCGCAGTTCCCGCACGTTAGCTCGCGGCACGGTCGCTGCTACGTGCGAGCCCCACGATGGGAACTCGAATAGCTATGCGATCGGTGTGGGTGCTCGTGCTGGTAGCGGCGTGTGACACGCCACCACTCCACGAGATGGATGCGAACCCGAGCTCGTTCGAGCGGGTCGCGACGTTTCCGGCGGCGCCACGCCCGCTGGACTTGATGCTCGTGATCGATGACTCGCCATCCATGCTCGACAAGCAGCTCGCGCTCGCGAGCACGTTCCCGCAGCTGGTTGCGAAGCTCGAGGCGTTCGATGGTGGCTTGCCGGATCTGCAGATCGCCGTGGTCTCGACCGACATGGGCGTGTCGTCGAGCGCCGATGCCACGCCCGGTCCGAGCATCGGCCAGGTCGGCAATGGGGGCTGCGCGCAGCGTGGGAAGAACGGCGCGTTCGTCGTGCAGCCCAACGTGTTACGCGCGTCGGCCACCGTGAACTTCTTGCAGCATCCGCGCGGCGGCCAACCGAACTACAACGGCGCGCTCGTCGACGCGCTCGGCACGCAGGTGAAGCTCGGCGCCGCTGGTTGCGGCTTCGAGCAAACGCTACGCGCCACGAAGGAGGCGCTCGAGAACCCGTCGAACAACGGATTCGTGCGGCCCGAAGCGAGCCTCGCGATCGTGATCCTCTCCGACGAGGACGACTGTTCCGTACGCAGCTCGACGTTCTTTGGCCCCGAGAGCGCGTCGCTCGGTGCGCTGCAGTCGTTTCGCTGCTTCCGCTTTGGCGTCGAGTGCTCGCCCGACACGGTCACCGAAGTCGGCGCGAAGTCCGCGTGTCGGCCGCGTCAGACCTCGGAGCTCGTCGACGAGGTCGCGCCGTATCGCGCCGCCGCGCTCGCCGCGAAGGGCAACGATCCGCGGAAGCTGATGCTCGCTGCGATCGTCGCGCCGGCCGACGCCGTCGCGGTGGAGCTGCGGTCTCCTCCCGGCGGTGGGGCGCCGCAACCGACGATCAGCCACGCGTGCGTGTACAACGACACCACGGGCATGAGCGCGGCCGCTGATCCGGCGGTGCGCCTCGCCGCGTTCGTCGACGAGTTCGAGGGCGCGCATGTTCGCGAGACGATCTGCAGCGCCAACCTCGCACCCGCCGCGGCGTCCATCGGTGGCGAGCTCGAGCGGCTCATCGTCGGCGATCGCTGCCTCTACCGCGCGATCGCTCCCACCGAGCAATGCATCGTCGTCGACGAGACAGGCTCCGAGGCGGCGGTGCCGATCGCGAAGTGCGGTGGCGGAGCGACCACGTGCTACGCGATCGAAGCTGACGCCGCGTGCGCATCGGGCTTCCGTCTCGATGTCGCGCGCACGCAACCCGCGCCGGCCAACACGTTCACCACGATCAGCTGCGGGAGCTGAGCCTACGCGGTGGTGCCACGCGTCGCGAGCTGCAGCTGGTACAGCGACGAGTTCAATCGATGCGCCGCACCCGCCGCGCTGCCGATGCAGAACACGTGGAGCAACAAGCCCGGCAGGAACAAGACGTACCCGACCATGACGAGTACGAACCACAACACGGCCGAGACGGGACGGCCAGCATAGAGCTGACCG
This sequence comes from Pseudomonadota bacterium, assembly GCA_023428295.1. Taxonomy (GTDB): domain Bacteria; phylum Myxococcota_A; class Polyangia; order Haliangiales; family Haliangiaceae; genus JABFXX01. Next base: position 37,082 of record JAEYYV010000234.1, on the reverse strand, counting down.
GCGCCGGGCAGGAGGAGGCTCAGTACCGCTGCGAGGCCCGGGCTCGCCGCGCGTCCGTCGCGGATCGCGAGCGGCACATGAGGTGGCTTGATCACGTCGAGCTCGACGCCCTCGTCGCGCGGAACGAGCTTGTGACGATCCGGGACGAGATAGACGATCGTTCCGTCGTCCTCGACCTCCATGCGGATGCGGTCCTTCTTGACGAGCTCGTCGAGGACGGCGGTCGCATCCTCGATCGAGCACATCGCGTAGTACGCGAGGGCCGGCGCCGTGATCTTGCTGTCCGTGGTGTAGGCCATGTCGAGCAGCCGCTGCTCGATGATGCCGGGGTCGTCGGTGCGTTGCATCACTCCTCCTCGTCGCGCCGCAGAGCGCGTAGTTGAGCCGCGGTGATCGACTGCTTCACCGTCGAGATGTCGCGCCATGGATCGCGAACCTTCGCGAGGCGAGGCGGAACCGAACGGATGTCGAACTTCGCGGGGTCGACGCCGCCCGCGAGCTCCTCCCACGAGATCGGAACCGCGACCGGCGCACCGACGCGCGCTCGAGGCGAGTAGGGCGCGATGAACGTCGCGTTGCGACCGTTGCGGAGGAAGTCGATGAAGATCTTTCCTCGTCGGGCAGCCTTGCTCATGTTCGTCGTGTACGCGGACGGATCGTCTTTCACCATTCGCTCGGCGACGAGACGTGTGAAGTCTTTGAACTCGTCCCACGCGAGACGCGGCGTGACGGGGACGACGACGTGGAGACCTTTCCCACCCGTCGTCTTCAAGAAGCTCACGAGGCCCATGTCGTCGAGACGACGGCGCAACGCGAACGCCGCGAGAGCGACGCGGTCCCACGGCAAGCCGACGTCGGGATCGAGATCGAACACCATGAGGTCCGGCTTCTCGACCTTGGCGATGTGCGAGCCCCACGTGTGTATCTCGAGCGTGCCGAGTTGGGCGAGACCGACGAGACCCGGCATGTCGTCGATGTACATGTACTTCTCCGTCGAGCCATCGGCCTCTTCGAGATCGAACGTGTGGATCGATTTCGGCGAACCGGGCAGCAGCTTCTTCTGGAAGAAGCACTGCTTCCCCTGACCATCGGGACACCGCACGAGCGTGAGGGGACGCTTCGCGACGTGCGGGAGCAAGAGCTCGGCGACCACCGCGAGATATGCGATGAGCTCCCCTTTGGTGAGGCCTTGGTCTTTGTAGAGGACCTTGTCGAGATTCGTCAGCTCGAAGCCGAGCGGCAACTGCGTGAGCAGCGAGTGCAGATCGTTCGAGTTCGCCGCTGGCTTTGCCGCCACACCCGCGATCCGCGCAGCGCGCTTCTCTGCCACGGTCGGCTCTGCCTTCCGATTCGATCGCCAGACGCGATCCGGATTCTTTGCGATCTCCTCGACCGTGCGGCCGGTGACCACACTCTCGGGCCGCTCCTCGACGATGTCGCGCGTTGCATCCGCCGTGTCGTCACGCCCCTTGAACAGCAGCCATCCCTCCTGCTTGCCCTGTGGCTTCGTCTTCACGAGGTGCCAACGCCCGGCGAGCTTCGCTCCTCGAAGCTCGAATGTGAGGCGGCCTTTCGCGAGCATCTGTCGTGCTCCGTCGAGGCCGCCCTCGGGTTCCCATGTCCCTCGATCCCAGACGACAACCGTTCCTCCGCCGTACTCTCCCTGCGGAATGATTCCTTCGAAGTCCGCGTAGTCCAGCGGGTGATCCTCCGTGCGCACCGCCAATCGGCGATCGGTCGGATTCAAGCTCGGCCCCTTCGGAACCGACCACGACAGCAACACGCCATCGAGCTCGAGTCGGAAGTCGTAGTGCAATCGCCGCGCAGCGTGCTTCTGGATGACGAACGAATTGCCCGCAGGCGCGCGCGACTTGTCACCGCTCGGCTCGTCCGTCCGCGAGAAATCGCGCATCGACTTGTACTTCGCGAGCTTCGTCGCCGCGCTGCTGCGAGCCATGCGACAACGTGTTGCACGGTGAGTGCCACGACCGCTGTGCGCTCACGCTCTCGGCCGTTCGCGTAGTCCGCCGTAGTGCGCCGTTGTCCCGGCGCGTCTCAGTGCGGTCGCGGACGAATGATCTCGGCGAGCTCCTCGGGCGGCAGAGCGTTCAGCACCTGCGACTTCCGGATACGCGCGCGTCGAGCCATGGCCACCGCGTACTTCGTCATCGAGAGTGCGCGCGCGGAATGGGCGTCGCTCGACAGGAAGAACTTGATGCCGCGCGCCGCCGCTTCGCGCGCATGGGCAGGGTCGAGATCCAGGCGGTGGGGATCTCCGTTGATCTCCATCGCGCACCGAGACTCGGCGGCGGCATCGAGCACATCCGCGAAGCGCACGGTGATGGGATCGCGACGGAGAACGAGTCGTCCGAACGGGTGGCCCCAGATCTTGTAGAACGGCTGACGCATCGCCGCGACGAGGCGGTTGGTCATCCCGTCTTCATCGAGCTGGAAGCGCTGATGCACACTCGCGATGACGAGATCGAGCTCGGGAATGATCTCGGCCGGCACGTCGATCTGGCCGTCGGCGAGGATGTCGGCCTCGGTCCCACGGAAGACGCGCGCTTCTGGATCGACGAGCCCGGCGATCTCGGCGGCTTGCTCGCGCAGCTTGTCGAGATCGAGGCCGCCCGCGTAGCTCGCGGCGGCGGAGTGGTCGGTGATCGTGATCGCCTGGAAGCCCAGCTCCGCTGCAGCTCGCGCCATCTCTGCGATCGAGTTCTTGCCGTCGCTGTAGGTCGTATGGCAATGCGTGGCGGTCGTCAGATCGTCCAAGGTAATCAAATCGGAGAAATCATCTCCCGCGAGACCGGCGGCCAGCTCGTCGGTCCCGTCGCGCACCTCGGGCGGCATGAACGGCAGGGCGAGCGCGCGGTAAACCTGACGCTCGTCCTCGGCTGCGAGCTTGGTCAGATCCATGCCGCGATCACGTGCACGCTGCTCCAGGAGCGCGACGTGCTCCTTCGAACCGGTCGCGCGGATCATCGCCCAGCCCAGCTTGGCAGCGGGCGCGAGGTACAGCTCTGCGCGCAATCCACCCGCGAGGTACGCGAGGACGGGATCGCCCTCGGCGGCACGCGCGCGATCGACGCTCGTCACGAGGCCAAAGCTCGCGAGGCGATCGATGACAGCATCCGGCGCGTCCGTCGCGATCGCGTACGCGAGATGATCGATGATCTCCACCCACCGGCGAATCGGCCCGCAGATCTCGACGTGCGCCGCCGCGGGATCCGCGCGCAGGTACGCCGCGAGCGAGAGGGCGCTGGGCTCGGCATCGAGATGCAACACGCGCGTCCCCGCGATGCGTCGCTCTTCGATCGCTTGCAGGATCTTCTGCTCGCTCGTCTTGCCAAAGCCCGCGATCTCGCGAATCGCGCCTGCGCGCGCAGCCGCCGCGACATCGTCGAGACTCGTCGGCTTCAGCATCTCGAAGAGCTTGCGTGCCTTCGGGACGCCCAGCCCCTTGAGCTGCGTCATCTCGATGACCACGGCCGGCCACTTCGCGCGCAAGCGTTCGAGAACGTCCACGCTACCTCGTCGCGCGAGCTCGCCGATCACACGTGCGATCGATTGCCCCACGCCTGGCAGCTCCTCGAGTCGTCCCTCGTCGAGCAGGCGATGGAGCCCGTTCGCCGCGCCGACACTACTAGCCGCGCGCTCGTAGGCGAATGCGCGATGGCGATCGCCGTCGAGCTCGTAATACACGGCAAGCTCGCGCAACTGCGCTGCGATCGTCGCCGGCTCCATCCCCACGGTGTACTACGGCTTCGGTATTTCGGGCTGGGGTACGTCCGCTGGCCCGGTCGGCGGTGGCGGAGGAGAGAACACGCCGGGCTGCGGCTCCGGTTGCGGACCTGGCTCCTGCGACGAGGACGGCGCCGGCTGGTTGGGTGACGGTCCTCGCGGCGGCGTGATCTCGTAGCCCGGGCTCGGCGTCTCGTCGACAGCGGCGTCGGGCGGTGGCACCGTCGGATCGCTCGGCGCCTGCGAAACATGCGTATCGCCGAGCGGGGGTCCCACATGCTGGCGGTTGTCGCGCGAGCCACACGCAGCGAGCACGAAGCTCACACACAGGCCGAACCCGGCTTGCAGGACGACGTGCCGCTGTGCAGGTGCCGGGTGTGCGACCCGCTCCTCGTCGAGACACGAGGCAGTCGACGCGGGTCGCTTCTTCGCGGCGTCATCGACATCGGGATGATCCGCGGGCGCATCGGCACGCCGGCGCGCAGGGAGAACCCACGTCTCGGCAGGAACGAACGTTCGCTTGGCTGGCTTCTTGTCGTCGTCAGGGTTCATGTGGATCTTCTCCGCGTTCGTCTCGCGTTGCGGTCGTTGTTGCCTCAGTGGTGCGCTCGGCGAGACGTGGACTTCGTCCGCGTGCGATGAGCAGCGGAGCGCGTGCGAGGTGTCGCGCGCTTCGTCGCGTGTGGCTTCGCGCGCTTCGTCGCGTGACTCTTTGTCTTCCGGCTCGCGGTCGCGCTGGCTCTCGGGCGATGTCCGTTGGACTTCTTCGCCGGCTTCTCGTCGGCATCGTCATGGGCATCGTCGTCGGCGGCCGGAAGCTTCTCACCCGACAGCGACGCTTTGAGTGCTGCCATGAGGTCCGTCACTCGTGGACGTTCCTCCGCCTCGGGCGCGAGGATCTCGCCGCCTTTCGCCTTGTCGGCGATCAGCTTCCGCACGCGGCCCTTGACCTCGTCCTTGTACTTCTTCGGATCGAACTCGTCGGTCTCGAGCTGCCCGATGACCTTCGTCGCGAGCGAGAGCTCCGACGCTGGCGGCTTGGGGAGCTTTCCGATCGGCACCTCGTCCCACTCTTTGATCTCGTCGCGGTAGCGCAGCTGATGCATCGCGAGGCCGTCCTCGAATGGCCGCACCATGACGACGTACTGCTTGCCTCGTGCGGAGTACGCGGCGATGCCCGCCAGCTTCTTGCTCTCCATCGCGTCACGAAGCAATCGATACGCGCGCTCGCCGCCCTTGCCAGGTCCGAGGTAGTACGTCGAGTCGACGTAGATCGGATCGATCGCGCTGATCGGCACGAACTCGCGCATCTCGATCTCGTCGGAGGCGACGGCTTCGAGGTTCTTGAGCTCTTCCTTCGAGAGCTCGACGAACGATCCCTTGGTCAGCTCGAAGCCCTTCGACATCTCCGAGCGCTCGACCTTGCCGTGCTCGGGGCATTCGTAGAACTGCCGCACGCGCTCGCCACATCCCTCGTGGATGAAGTTGAAGTGGATCTCGTGGGAACGCTCGCTGGTGGAGAAGATCTTGACCGGGATCGAGACGAGGCCGAACGCGATGGTGGCTGTGTCGATAGAACGCGCGGGCATGTCACGGCTCGTTGCGAGTCGTGGGCCAACTACCGTTTCGGCGTCGCTGCGTCCGACGGTGGAAGGAGCGTGGCGTCTGCGCTCGGCGCAGCGTCGTACACCATCGAGTCTGCCGGCATCGCGTCGCGCGCAGTTCCGGCATCGCGCAGCCCTGCGTCGACGAGCTGATAGGGCTCTGTCTCGTAGCGCGCGCCACGCAGATCCGGAATCGGCATTTCTCGGGCGGTGATGGGGCCGGGCTCCTTCGGCGTCGGCGCCGGCGTTGGAAGCGGAGCGCCCGCATCCTCCGACGGGAAGCTCGGTCCCGGTGTCATCGGATCCTCTGGAACGCTGGGGCCACTCGGCACGGGCGACGGCGACCCCGGCGACGGGTCGGGCGCCGGAGCGAGCGGTGGCGCCTCGGGCGAGGTCGCACGACACGCGGCGATCGCGCCCCCACACGCGAGGGCTGCTGCAAACAGATACTTGAGCGAAGTCAGGCGAGTCATAAGCGTCTCCGTCGCGACTTCCTGCGAGGTGCGTGCCCAGAGAAGGAACCCCGGTCGCAGCACTCCGTGCACGTGCCGCCACGACGTTTCGTCGCACAGCGACGTGTGCGCTCGTGCCCCGTGCGTGCGGACTTGCCTCGCGCGCGATCATGAATCTATATTCATCCAGGTGAATCTCGATTCATCGCGGAGGAAGGTACGGCGCAAGTCGAAGCAGAGCCCTTCGGGCGCGCTCCGTAGCCAGCTTCGCGAGACCGTCCGCAACACGATCCTCGACGCAGCGGAGGAGCGCATCGCCGCGCAGGGACTCCACGGCACGTCGCTCGTCGAGATCGCAAAGGCGGCGGGAGTCGCCGTCGGCACGCTCTACAACTACTTCGACGACCGCGACGCGATGGTCCGCGCGCTGTTCGAGACTCGGCGCGCGACGCTCCTCCCGAAGATTCACGCGGCGATCAGCGTCGGTGTAGATCTCGACTTCGAGCCGCGCATGCGCCGATTCATGCGCGAGCTCTTCGAAGCGTTCGAGACGCATCACCGTTACATCCAGGTCGTGTTTCAAGCGGAGCACCTGAAGACCGCGGGTGCGAACTCCGACATCGCGTCCGCGATCGAGGAGATCGTGGCTGCCGGCGTCCGCGAAGGAGTGATCGCGAAGGCGAACGCCGGAACACTGAGCGTGGTGCTCGGCGGCTCGATTCGCGCGGTCCTCCTCCGTCGCAGCCAACGCGGCGGCTCGTTCGTCCTCGATGCAGACCCGATCTGTTCCCTCCTGCTCGACGGAGCTCGGAGACGCTGATGTCCGAGCCTGCGCCGCTCACGCCAGCAACCGTCGGTGCACCACCCGCGGGCAAGTGGACGGTCGCCGTGTCGATCGCGTTCGGCTCCCTCATGGCGACGATCGACACCTCGATCGTGAATGTCGCGATCCCCCAGATTCGCGGACAGCTCGGCGCGTCGTTGCAAGAGATCACGTGGGTGACCACCGCGTACATGATCGCGATGGTCATCATCATGCCGCTGACGGGTTTCCTCGGCTCGTTCTTCGGTCAGAAGCGCGTGTACCTCGTGTCGCTGATCGTGTTCACGATCGGCTCGGTGCTCTGCGGCACCGCGCGCTCGCTGGAGATGCTCGTGCTCTGGCGTGTCGTGCAGGGAATTGGCGGCGGTGCGCTTCAACCGACGCAGCAAGCGATCATGCGCCAGACGTTTCCGCCCGCCGAACAAGCGATGGCGATGGCGGTGTTCTCGATGGTGATCATGGTCGGCCCGGCGATCGGCCCGGTGCTCGGTGGCTACATCACCGACAACATGTCGTGGCCGTGGATCTTCTTCGTGAACTTGCCGGTCGGGATCCTCGGCATCTATCTCACGTGGCGCAACGTCCACGAGCCCGCCGACGTGCTGGCGCAGAATCGCGCGCGTGCACAGGTGATGAAGAAGAACATGGACTGGGCGGGAATCGCGCTGATGATCTTTGCGGTCGGCGCGATGATGTTCGTGCTCGAGGAGGGGGCAGCCGAGGATTGGTTCGAGTCCGACATGATCGTGGCGATGACCTTCCTCGCGGTCGTCGGAACGATCGCCTTCATCATCCGCGAGCTCACCGCGAAAGCGCCGGTGATCGATCTGCGCATGTTTCGCGATCCGACCTTCGCGTCGGGAACAGCGATCGGTGGCGTCGTGTTCGCCATGCTGATGGGCTCCATGTTCCTGCTGCCTGTCTTCACGCAGGAGCTGATGCACTTCAACGCGACGCAGTCTGGTGTCGTGCTGCTGCCGCGCACGATCGCCATGATGATCGCGTCGCCGATCGTCGGGAAGCTCTACACCAACGTCCGCCCCATGTTTCTCTGCATGTTCGGGCTGCTGATGACAGCGCTCGGATGTTGGTTGCAAGCCGACATCAACCTGATGACGTCGACGAGCGATCTCGTCATGCCACTCGCGATCACCGGCGTTGGCTTCGCGTTCCTGTTCGTTCCGATGACGACGGCCGCGCTGTCGAACGTGCCGCGCCACGAGCTCGCCGGTGCTGCAGGCGTCAATAGCTTCATTCGCCAGATCGGCGGCTCCATCGGTCTCTCGATCTTTGCGACGTTGTTCACGCGATTCTCGACGCAGGCGTCCGCAGGCATCGCCACGAACGTGACCGCACTACGCCCCGAGGTTGCGGAGCAAGCGCTCGCGCTGAAGATGCAATTGATGGCGCGCGGTCTGTCGTCGGATGTCGCGACCGCGCTGATGGAGAAGACGTTTGCCGGCCGCGCGATGTTGCAAGGCACGGTGATGGGCTTCGACAAGACGTTTGTCCTGCAGACGATCGCGTTCGTGATCGTGCTGCCGATCCTGTTCTTCCTCCGCGTGAAGCGCTCTGACGAGAAGGCGCACGTGGAGCTCTCCGCGGAGTGAACCCATGGAACCCTCGAGCAAAGAAGCTTCCTCCACCGCGCGTTCACGTCGCGCTGTACGTGCGTACATCATTCTCGCTGCGGTCGCAGCGACGGTCGCGAGTGTGTGGTTCGTCCATCGCTGGATGACGAAGGGCAAGCAATCGACCGATGACGCGCAGGTCGAGGCAGACGTGATTCCGATCTCGTCGCGCGTCAGCGGTGTGATCCTGCGCGCCCGGGTGCATGACAACCAACTCGTGAAAGCGGGTGACGTGCTGTTCGAGATCGATCCCGCGTATCTCGACGTCGAGGTCGCGCGCACCGCAGCGGAGCTCGAAGCAGCCCGCGCGCAGCAGGCTGCGGCCGACGCTCAAGTCGCGATCGTCGAGCGATCGTCGACCGGCGGACTCACGTCGGCCCGCGCGCAGCTCACGGGCGCGTCCGCATCGGTGCGTAGCGCCTCCGACGCAACGCGCGCAGCCGAGGCATCGGTGGCGCGCGCCAACGCGGATCTCGCGCAGGCCACGACCGAGCTCACGCGCACGCGCAGTCTCCTCGACAAGGGCGCGGTTACGCGTCGCGAGCTCGAGCATGCCGAGCAAGCACACGCGGTCGCAAAGGCTGCACTCGACGCGGCGACCGCGCAGCTCGACGTCGCGCGCGAACAGCGTGCACTCTCGCAAGCGCGTGTCGCCGAGGCGCAGGGGCGTGTGACCCAGGTCGGTCCCGTGGACGAGCAGATCAGCGCAGCACGCGCGGCCGCGGCGCTTGCCGCTGCGCGCGTGAAAGCCGCGGAGGCCGCAGCTGCCCGCGCGAAGCTCGATCGGGGATTCGCGACGGTGACCTCCCCCGCAGATGGCGTCATCTCGCGACTCGGTGCTCACGCGGGGCAAACCATCAGCGCGGGTCAGTCGCTGCTCATGCTCGTCCCGACCGACACGTACGTGATCGCCAACTTCAAGGAGAACCAGGTCAGTGGCATGAAAGCGGGCGATCCGGTCGACATCGAGATCGATGCGTACGCGGGCACCTTCCACGGCGTCGTCGAGACGTTGTCTCCGGCGACCGGCGCGCGCTTCTCGCTGATTCCGCCAGACAACGCGACGGGAAACTTCGTCAAGGTGGTCCAGCGCGTCCCGGTGAAGATCACGTGGACCAAGCCACCCGAGCTCGCGATGAGGCCTGGCCTGTCGGCCGAGGTGACCGTCCACGTCGCCGAGTGACACCGTCGAACCTGCTACGGAACGACGGCGACGCGCTTCAGGAACGGCACGACCTGCCGCGAGGTGACGTCTTCGGCGACGGCCTCGATACAGTCGCGTACGCCGCCTTCGATCTCGCGTTCGCGATTACCGGTGGTCGCCTTCGCGCTGCCACTGGCCGAGGCGGCCTTGTTGGCTTCCCACTTCTCGCCGCCGTCTTTGCCTTGCCACGGAGCAACGCGCACGGTGACCGTGCACGCGATCTGGGTCTGCGTGCCGGACTTGGTGATGTCGACCTTCTTCACCGTGGACGCCACGATGAAGGCGCGCGAGCGCGACGACGACAACTCGGCCTGCGTAGGAAGTCCACCAGGCCACGAGGTCGCGTATCCCGTACGCTCGACGTTGCTCTTCACGATCCGATTGATGCGTTCGCCGGCATCCTTCGACAGGCGCTTCGATTGATCGATCATCGGATCGACGTTCACGAAGACAGGCGGCTTGTTTCCGCCGCCCGACTTTCGCTTGCGGAACGCAGCCAGCGCTTTCAATGAGAGCTCGGCGGTCGCGCGCACCTTCGGATCCTTGTCCAGCGTGGATGCCTGATTGAGTGCGTCGATGCCGAGCTCTTTGGCGTCGTCGGGCGTTCGCGCATCGATCATCTTCTCGAGCGCGAGGGCAGCAACGCGTCGAACCGTGCCGTCGGAGTCGTTGCCGAGCGCCGATGCGAGCGCGATGATCGCGCGCGGATCCTTCGACTTCGACAGCGCGAGCGCCGCAGCGAGGCGAACCTTGTAGCTCGAGCTGCGCGATTGCAGTTGGCCGACGTTGTTGTCGACGGTATCCGCAGCGGCTGTTTGCGCGAACAGCACGCAAGTGGCGATGATCGCCAGCAGACGCCACATCGCAAGAAAGGTAACAAGCGAACACGGTCGAACGCCAGCCAAGCATCGTCACCACATCCGGCGATAGGCGGATACTCCGAGCAGATGTGGGAGAATGCGGGCGATGTCGATCCTGGATAGCCTGCGGGTGGTCGGTGCGATGGCCCGCGTGACCGCACCATCGCTCCTCGAGATGGTCCGTGGCGATCTCCATCGCGAGACCATCGACGAGCGCACGCGTTGGTTCGGCAGACGTGTCGTCGAGCTACTGGACGTCCGGCTTCACGCATCGGGTGCGGAGCGCGTGCCGCCTGGCCGCGCCTACGTCTACATGTCGAACCACCAGAGCCACCTCGACATCCCGATGCTGTACGCGACGCTTCCGTCCCCGACGATCCGGATGATCGGGAAGAAGGAGCTGTTCCAGATCCCGTTGTGGGGCCGGGGGCTTCGGGCGGCAGAGTTCATCGAGGTCGATCGAAGCAATCGCCAAGCAGCGATGAAGTCGATCGAGTATGCGAAGCGGCTCGTCCAGGACGGCGTCAGTATCTGGGTCGCCCCCGAGGGCACTCGCTCGCGCGACGGCAGGATCAATCCGCTCAAGAAGGGCGGCTTCCATCTCGCGCTCGGGACGGGGACACCGATCGTCCCTGTCGCGATTCGCGGCACCATCGACATCCTGCCGCGCGGCGAACGCTCGGCGCGGCGAGGTCGCGACGTGTACGTGACCATCGGCGCGCCGATCGCCGTCGAGGGACGCGACCTCGAGGGACTCGCGAAGGAAGTTCGAGAGTTTCTTGTGCGAAACGTCGAAGATGCATGAACTTATGCGCTTTGCTAATAGTTTTGTCCGAAGTTGTCTGGGCATGCCGTGGGGACTGCGGCGACGTAGCTGTCGGAGCTAACAGGTCGGCGCGGAAGGCAGAATCGGGTAACATACGCGCGTGACCTGGGTCGTCCCGTTGGCGCTCGGGGGCCTCGCCATCCTCGTGATGGCGGTGTTCACGATGATGTCTGCTCGCAAACGCCATCACGAGATGGTGCAGCCGGCGATGACAGTCGGACCCCGGATCCTGGTTCACGACATCAACGACGATCGCTGCACTGGATGCGACGCGTGCGTCGCCGTGTGCCCGACGAACGTCCTCGATCTCGTCGCGAACAAGAGCCGCGTGCTGCGGTTTCAGGACTGCATCCAGTGCGAGGCGTGCATGTTCGCGTGTCCGACCGAGGCACTCGTCATGTTTCCCGAGGGCAGCGTTCCGCCGCCGCTGAAGATCCCGGAGATCGACGAGAACTTTCAGACAGCGGTGCCGGGCCAGTACCTGATCGGCGAGGTGGCGGGAAAGCCGCTCGTCAAGAACGCCGCGAACCTCGGGCGCGCGGTGATCGAGCACATGTGCGCGAGCGGTCTGCGCCCCGGCATCCTCGGTCGCAGCGAGACGACCGTAGATGTCGCCATCGTCGGCTCCGGGCCTGGTGGCTTGTCGGCCGCGCTCACGTGCATTCAGCGCGGGCTCTCGTATGTCGTGCTCGAGAAGGAGCAGGAGATCGCGTCGACGATCGCGCGGTATCCCAAGGGCAAGCTCGTCATGGCCGAGCCGTACGACACGCTCAACCTGTCGTTCTTGCCCGTGTTCGATTCGTCGAAGGAGCAGCTCATCCCGATCTGGCGCGAGCTCCTCGAGCGCGTCGGCATGTCGATCCGCAAAGGCGAGTCCGTGGAGACGATCGGGCGCGGGGGGGATGGCGCCTTCGAGATCCGCACCACGGTCGGCGCGTATCGCGCGCAGCGCGTGGTGCTCTCGATCGGAACGCGCGGAAAGCCGCGCACGCTGCAGGTCCCCGGCGAGAACCTGCCGAAGGTCTTCTCGCTCCTCGAGGATCCCGACGATTGGCGCGGGCGCGCCGTGCTCGTCGTCGGTGGTGGCGACTCGGCTGTCGAGGCGGCGCTCGCACTCGCAGACGCTGGCGCGAAGGTGATGATCAGCTACCGCGGCAAGGGCTTCAATCGCGCGGCGCCCAAGAACAAGCAGGCGATCGAGAACTACGCGCGCGAGGGGCGGATCAAGGCCAAGCTCGGCTCGCAGGTGCTGCAGTTCGATCAGGACACCGTCACGCTCGCACTCGGCGATGGCTCGCAGAAGCGGTACCCGAACGAAGCCGCGTTCGTGCTGATCGGCGCGGACCCGCCCGTCGCGTGGCTCGAGAAGATGGGCATTCGCTTCGTCGAGCGCCCGCACCAACATCAGATGGGTAAGAGCGACGACATCGTGCGTCGCATCAATCCGCGCGCGATGGGCTGCGCCGAAGACGCGGCGCGTGCAGCAGCGGCGATCCTCGGCGGCTCGACCGGAATCCAGCCGATGAACCCCGCGCCGCAACGTCCGGAGGGCGCGGTCTCGCTCCCCATGCCGATGGGCGAGCAGCAGGTCAGCGGTCCGCGCAAGTGGCTGCGCTCCGCGACCAGCATCTTCTCGTCGAAGCAGCACACGAGCTCCAACATCAACATCAACGTGAACACGGGCGGCTCCAACACGATGCCCCGGGCGCAGACGCCGGGGCTGCCGCCGCCCACCCCGCGTGGCAAGAAGCTCCCCGCACCCGTTCCGCTCTCCGAGTTCGCGATGCGGAACAAGAGCAGCGTCAGCACGAACGGCGGCGATCACACGGGAATCCATCGTGGCGATGGTCGTCGCGATCAGCTCTCCGCGGGCGAGCGTACGCGCATCCTGCGCATGCTCCGCGATGAAGGCGGTCGTCTCGCCGACGAGGATTCGCAGGTGTTCATCGGCACCGCGCCGAGCCCCGCGCAGGACTTCGACTTCGACTTCGAGGATGACTCGCCGGTCAACCCGCCGCCGCCGATCATGCGCCGCGACGTGCCCGCGAAGCCCGCGGTCGTTGTCGGCTTGGCGCAAGCGCAGGCGGGCAAAGCGGCGCGCAGCAAACGCGCGACCGCTGCGCCTCCAGCGCCTGTTCCCCTCGCATCGCGTCCCGTGCCCAATCCCAGCGCGGCGCGCGCGCAGGTCGCACCACGTCCCGCTGCCAACACGCGTCCACCGCCGCGCCGTCCGGTTCCGCAACCGTTCAGCGACGAGCCCACGCGTCAGGTCGACAGCGATGTGATCAGCGCGCTTCGCAACGAGCAACCAAACGTCCGGCAGAAAGCGCCGACGTTCTTGCCGTCGAAGTCCGTGCCACCGCCGTTCGATGACCCGACGCGCATGGCGCACATCGATGCGCGCCTGTTCGACGACGCTGGCTTCAACGACGACGATCCGAGCCACGCCACGACGCTCGATCCGCACTTCGACAAGTTCCTGACGAGCGCACCCAAGACGGAGCTGCAGTCGCCCATTCCGTCGACGGGGTTCGACGAGAACGAGGCCACGCGGATGGCCGACGTCGAGGGAATCGCCGCGATGGAGCGCGCGCGCGTCGCGAGCCAGTTGCCGCCGGAAGAGAGCACGCGGGCGGTGAACATCCGCACCGATCGCCCGATGTCCGACGTCGACTGGGACCTCGACTGAGATACCGCGCATGAGCGGGGCGGAGAAGGACGGCAGCGATAAGCCCCGGCCGAGCGGCATCGAAGACACGCTCGCCGCGCCCGAAGCGAGCGGCATCTCGGACACCATCGCAGCGCCGAGCTCGCCGTCGACGCCTGACCTCGGCGACACGTTGCCGGCGCGCGATTCGCAGATTCCGACCGAGCCCGTGCTGCGCTCGTCTCGCTCGTCGATCCCGCCGATTCCGACGAACCGATATCGCCACGGTGACGAGCTCGGCCGCGGCGGCATGGGGCGCGTCGTCGAGGCGTACGACACGCAACTCGGTCGGACGGTCGCGCTCAAGGAGGTCAGCGTTCTCGGCAACAGCGTCGCGCGGCGCTTCGTGCGCGAGATCGAGATCACCGCGCGCCTCGAGCATCACGGCATCGTCCCGCTCTACGACTCGGGCACGACGCCCGATGGCCGCCCGTTCTACGTGATGCGTCGCGTGACCGGAAAGCCGCTCGATCAGGTGATCGCGGCCTCGCGCGATCTGGATACGCGCCTGACGCTGTTGCCCGCGATGCTCGCCGCGATCGATGCGATCGCGCACGCGCACAAGCGGGGCGTGCTCCATCGCGACTTGAAGCCGACGAATATCCTCGTCGGTGAGCACGGCGAGACGGTCGTGATCGATTGGGGCCTCGCGAAGGTCATCGACGCGAAAGAGGACGAGATCGATCCTCTCGAGCCGGTGATCCCCACCGCGTCGGACAGCTTGCAGACGCAGGTGGGCTCCGTGTTCGGAACGCCTGGCTTCATGGCGCCCGAGCAAGCGCGCGGGGAGGAGCTGTCCGCGTCGACGGACGTGTATGCACTCGGCGCGACGCTGTATCAGCTGCTCGCGGGCAAGCCGCCGATGACGGGCACGAGCGCGACGGAGGTCATCGGCAAGACGCTGCTGAACGAGATCGAGCCGCTGCCCGAGGTGGTCGAGGGCGTGCCGCCGGAGCTGATCGCGATCGTCGAGAAGGCGCTCTCGTTCGACGAGAAGGTTCGCTATCGCAACGCGGGCGAGCTCGCGGACGATCTGCGGCGGTTTCTCGACGGTCGACTCGTGTCCGCGCACGACTACACGAGGCGTCAGCGGCTCGGGCGCTTCGTGCGCAAGAACAAGACGAGCCTGTCGGTGATCGCGCTCGCGCTGATGGCGGTGGCTGCGTTTGCCTGGTTCAGCGTGAGTCGCGTGATCGAGGAGCGCGACGCGGCGACCGAGGCGCGTCACCAGGCGCTCGTCGAGAAGACGGCCGCGGAGCAAGCGCGCGATCGGCTCGCCGAGCGAAATGACGAGCTCCTGATCACGCAGGCGCGTGCGCTGCTCGAGATCAATCCGACGCAGTCGCTGGCGACGCTCGCGGAGCTCGACTCGTCGTCGAAGCGGATCGCCGATGCGCGCGCAGTGGCGCAGGCGGCCAAGATGCGCGGCGTGTGGTGGGGCATGCAGGGACCCGACACGATGACCGTGCGCGCGGATCTCTCGCCCGACGGTACGCAGCTCTTGCAGACCACGCGCGACAACGTGGTCCGCGTGTGGGATCTCGAGCGCAAGAAGCTGATCATCGCGCGCCCGTACTCCGTCATCGTGGACGCGCGATGGGTGCGCGAGAAGCACGTGCTCGTGTACTCGTCGGACATGGCGCCCGAGCTCCTCGAGCCCGCGGCCAATCGCGCCACGAAGCTCGGCGACACGCCGATCGTCTCCGCGAGCACCTCGGACGTCGGCAACGAGGCTCTCGTCCTCGATGCCGCTGGAGCCGCAGCCCTCCTCGACCTCTCGACGGGTACGCGCACGCCGATGTGGGCCGGACACAAGATCGCGGAGCTCGAGATGGCTCCTGACGGCACGTGGCTCGCGCTCGCGGACCACGCCGAAGTCGTGGCGCTCGACACCAAAGGCAACGAGCTCGTGAAGCGACCGCTCACGGCGCAAGCGCGTCTCGTGGTGTCACCGGCGCGCCGGCTCGCGGTGATCTCCAACCTGCACGTGTGGGAGACGCCGCTCGAGAACGGAGCGTGGGTCGACATTCCGCTGTCGAGCAAAGGACAGCCGCGGATGATCGCGGATGCGATCTATCGAGGCGCATCCCTCGAGATGCTCGTGTTCGGTGGTGAAGTGCTCGGCTGGGTCGACGGCGAGATCTACTCGCGCGGCCTGCAGATCGACACGATCACGACCGGGCTTCGCACCGCTGCGAACAGCATCCTGGTCGCCGCGAGCGCGGAGTCCAAGCTGCATCTGCAATCGCCCGTGCTGAAGACGACGGTCGCGCTGCCGACGGTCATGAGCCACATCCGCATCGCGGCGCGGGCCGATGTGAACCGCCTCGTCGTCGTCGGAGATGGCTTGATCATCGGGCTCGAGCTGAGCGACGTCGCACCCGCGCGGTTGCCGTTTCCGATCAGCACGAACATGGCGTTCGTGAACGACGACACGCTGTTCACCTGGCGCAACCTGAACGACCTCGCGTGGGGCAACCTCGCCGGCGATCCGCCGACGCGTGTCGTCCTCGGCGAATTCGCGACGGCGACGCCGGTCTCGCTCGATCCGACGACGGGACGCGTGGCCCTGCGGCTCGAGAACGGCGCAGGCACGCGCGTCGTGATCGCGACGCTCCACGAGACGACAACAACGGAGGTGCTCGCAGCTCCGAGAGGTCAGGCTCCGTGGGCCACGCTCCTGCGCGGCAACGCCGTCATCTATGGCAAAGGCGAGACAGCCGCTGACGGACGTATCTTCGCGCGCATCGACGATGGCGACGAGCGCGAGATCGTGAAGCTCGACGGAGCCGTGCGTTCGTCTGCCCCGGTGCGCCCCTTCGAGTTCGTCGCCATCAGTACGAAGGGCGAGCTCGTGCGGGGCAACGTGTCGACGAACGAGCTGCACCGCGCGAACGTGGCCGCGGGCACGTCGATGTTCGTGGCATCCGATCTCGGCGATCGCATCGTCGTTGTCGTCGATTCGCGCGTGTACGTGTGGAGCCGCGACGTCGTCGAGGTCGCACGGTTCGACAGGCCGATCCGGCGCATCGATGTGGTGTCGGGTGGCGCGATCGTGACGCTCGACGACGGAGACACGTTGCAGATCGCACTCGTCACCGGAGCCGCGCCGAAGCGCTTGCTCGGTCCTTCGCAGTACTCGACGGTGATGGACTCCGAGGGCACGTTGCTCGCCGGCATGACCACCGGGTTTCAGGTCGGCATCATCGATCTCGCGACCGGCGCGCGCTGGTCGTTTCCTGCGGCCCATTCGGGGCGACCGGTCATCGCGCTGTCGCCGCGCGGCACGCACTTGGTGCAGGACACGTTCGCGGGGCTCGTCGTGTGGACGCTGCCATCGCCCGACGCGGATCTCGCCGCGTGGATCGACGAGCAGACCACCGCTCGCATCGTCGGCGACGTCCTCACGTGGCCGTGGCAAAAGCGCTAGCGATCGACCACGACGAAGTCCGTCGTGATGCACTGCAGGGCGACGAGGCTGCGCCGCTGCCACCGAACGTCGGGGTTGGACAAGAATCGCAGGCGATAGCGGACGTCCTCGGGGGCCTCGAGGATCTCGGCGACCCAGTTCACGAACAGCTTCATGCACGCGGCGTTCATGAACTCGAGCTCGCGGAGGTCGATCTCCACCTCGCGCGCACGAATGCGAACGACCTCGGCGTGGATGCGCGCCATCAAGTCGCGCAGCGGCGCAATCGCATCGATGTCGGCGTTGCCAGAGAACCGCGCACGAATCGTGTCCGTGCCGATCTCCGACTTCACTGCGAAGTCGCGGTTATGGAAGCTGAGCGGCCCCAAAACGCCTCGTCCTCCTCATCCTAACGCCGAAAGCGCTAGGATGACGTCGTGCTCGCAACACAGATCCGGCAGAAGGACAGCGTCTTCTACTTCTGCGCCTATCCTGTCGATGATGTTCTCGACAAGGCGCGGTTCATCAGTCGGTTCTACTCGGAGGGCGCCCCCAGCCTTCCAGGGGAAGAGGTCGAGGACGACGACGAGGTGGCGAAGTTCATCTCGAAGATCGAGTCGAGCGACGCCGCGTTCCAGCGGCAGCTGTCCAAGGCCAAGGTCAGCCAGATCCAAAACTTCTACGAGACAGCGGTCAGCCAGCCGCCCATCCCCGGCACGGTGCTGCTGTTCACCGACGAGACGCTCAAGTTCGATCCGGTGAAGCCATTCACCAACGTCGGCAACTTGTCCGAACCGAAGGGCAAGTACCTCATCATCGACGGACAGCACCGGCTCGCCGCGCTTCACTTCTATCGTCGCCAGCATCCGGACGACGCGCGCTCCATCACCGTGCCGTGCGTGATCTTCGACGGAAAGAGCGAAGACTTCGCGACCGAGATGTTCGTGATCATCAACTCCACGCCGACGCGCATCAACAAGTCGCACCTCGTGGATCTCTACGAGAAGGTGTCGTGGGCGGCGCCCGACAAGAAGTTCGCGGCGCGCATCGTCGATCACCTCTATCGCGAGGGTGACTCGCCGCTGCGCTACAAGATCAACCGCCTCGGTGGACGCTCCAAGCAGGAGAAATGGATCCTGCAGGCCGAGCTGTTCAACGAGCTGCACCGCTGGGCATCGCAGGACTGGAAGAAGCTCGGCAAGAAGCAGAACCTGCCGCGCGAGGCCGAGCGCTACTACGAGATCGTTCGCGACTTCCTACGCGCCGCCGAAAAGGCGTGGGGCGATGCGTGGGGCCACTCGAGCTACATGATCACGCGACCGGTCACGCTCAAGGCGATGCTGCGCGTGTGCGCGGATCTCGCCGCGGTCGACGCGGAGCCCAAGGACGAGCGCGTGAAGCGGTGGACCAAGCGACTCGCGCCGTGGGAGGACCTCGCGCGCAGCTTCAAGCAGGACGGGTTCTACGAGCGCTTCCCGGCGAAGGGCCAGGTCGAGCGCGTGGCGCGCATCCACAAGGAGCTCGGCGCTGCCGCGAAGATCGAGCGACGCAGCAAAGACAAGGGCGACGACGAGTAGTAAGGCTGTGTCGACCCGACCAACCGTGCGGGACTCATCCGGGCGAGGTGAACGGGTCCGCGGATCCTTGTTGCACGAATGCAACAAGGAGTGCTCACGCGCAACTCTCGGGTCACCGGTGCGCTAGCTCGGTTTGCGGAGCCTGCTCGAGCGCAC
Source organism: Pseudomonadota bacterium (assembly GCA_023428295.1). GTDB lineage: Bacteria > Myxococcota_A > Polyangia > Haliangiales > Haliangiaceae > JABFXX01. The sequence goes on along the minus strand of JAEYYV010000234.1, from coordinate 18,089 downwards.
GAACACGAGCACACCGCCGATTCCGGCGAGCAATCCGGGCACCATGACCCAGGTCTGCGAGCCGAGGAGCCCCGCCACCCCGAGGAGGATCGCGGTGAGGAGCAGCATCACGCCGGGGACGAGCGTGTACGACCGCGGCGCGCCCGGCGCACCTCGCGGCGCGCCTCGCCCACTCGCGAGCAAGAGGCTCCCCATCCCGAGCGCGGCGAGGCCGCCGAGGACAAACCCGCCGCCGAGGAACGTCGTGATCCCTGACATCGCGCCGCTGATCCCCGACGAGGTCACCTTGTTCGAGACGAGCAGGATCGCGCCGGTGATGACAGCCGCGAGCCCGAGCCCGAGGAGCACGAAGCCGGACAATGCACGCACCTTCGGCACGTCAAGAGCGTTAACACGTGCATACTGGCGCGCGTGGAGAATCTGTTCTTCACGTGGCCCGACAAGCGGTTTCGCTACGAATGCCGCGGCTGCGGTGCGTGCTGCAAAGGACACGGCATCGGCATCGACGTCGCAGCGGGGCAGCTCGTGCAGCTGGTGGTGCGTCGGCCCGAGCTGACCGCGTTTCTTCGTCGGCGCGGCGATGCGATCACCGCATTCAACCCGCGGGACCGCTGTTGGTTCCTCGCGGATGACGGCCTCTGCCGCGTCGAGATCGAGGATGGCCGCGCTGCAAAGCCGGCCTCGTGCCGCCTGTTCCCGTTCAATCGCGTGTTCCGCATCGGCCCGTACACCGTCGTCGATTTCAACTCGGTGATCTGTCCGATGCAGGTCGTGCCCGACGACACCGGCATCACGCACGCAGAGATCGCCGGCGAGATCGCATCCATCTCGGATCCGACGATCATCGGGACGCGCTTGCCCGCACAGAACGCCGACGTCGAAGGCAAAGCGTTCGTCGAGAGCGAGCGCGGGATCGCCGCGGCGCTGTTCGCACAGCCCGCGGATCTCGCGAACGCGTGGGGCGCGCAAGCCGACGCAGCCGCCTTTCCGCGCGAGTGCGAGCAAGCCTCGGCCGCGTTCACCGCGATCCTCGGCCACCCATGGCGCGCACCGTCGGAGGCAACCGCCACGAACGCGGTGTGGCTCACGCCGTCGATGCGCTTCAACGAGCTGTACGGTCCGCGCCAGTACGCGCCGCGCTCGTCGATGTCACCGGTGCTCGCGCGCATGTGGCTCGCATGGCTCGGCTTCGCAGCGCTCGGCGAGCAGCTCGCGCAGCGCGCGCTCGGCCTGCAGGAGCTCACCACGCTGTGGTCCGAGCAAGCGCCGTTGCTCCACGCGATCGCGCGCTGGGCCGACGCGCCGTCGCTCAAGCCAGGACCCGTCGAGCTGCCGGGCGTCGATCCGGGCGGCGTGGTGCGCTCGCTCGCGCAGGCGATGATCGACAACCGCAAAGCGAAGCGAAGCTTCGGCACGCTCGTCGAGAAGCTGCCCGCAGATCACACGACACGCGTGACGGCGCTGAAGTCGGCCGAGGCGGTCATCCGCGCGGGCTTCGCGCGCTAACCCCTCGATCAGACACCGATAGAAACCACGCAACGGGAATCCACTGCCGGCGACAGGGCCGGCTCATGGGTTCACACGCGATCCGCGACGACCAGGCCTCGCCGTTCCCAGCGCCGGCACCGCAGGCACAGGCCGCGCGGACCATGGCCGACTGGATCGCCGAGAAGTCGAGCCACGACACATCGCCAAAACCAGAGCCAGCAATGTCACCGAAACCAGCGGAGCCGACGACGTCCCCGATACCGGCAGAGCCGAAGCCTGCGGCGTACTACCCGGTTCACGCGGACGACGTCGCACTCGATCCGCCGTCATCAACTTCTCTTATCACCACAGATAACCCGGCGGTCGAGTTTCACGCGGTCGCAGGTATCCCTACCCTCGCGAACGAGATCACGCTGAACAACGAGAGTCGAACGCCACTAGGTGTTCGTGTTTCGATCCGCGGCAAGCACGCGTCGATGTTCACGCACGACAAACAGTTCGGCGCGTTCGTGCAAGCCGCGCATACGAACCCGCTGCCCGAGACCGTCGGTGTCACGTATCAGCCGACCGCCGTCGGTCATCACGAGGCCACGCTGGTTCTCGCGACGGAGGCCGGTGCGAGGTCCGTCAAGCTACATGGTCACGCGATCGAGTCGCGCCCGGGCGGCGCAGCGAGTCTCCGTGAAGACTCGCCCGACTACGATCGCGAGCTGTCGCTAGAGGCGGCGACCCACGCAGCGCGGTTGGCGCCCGAGTACACCAACGCGATCGTCGGCGCGGATGCAGCGCGGGACGCCATGGCAGCGCGAATTCTCGGCGCGGGCACGAAGCTGAACGCGAGGCTCGTCGGGTGGCTCCAGGAGGAAGGGACGAGCGCCGCGTATGCGACCGAGCAAGAATCACGTGGATCGAACGCGCTCGACGTGACGAAGTTTGTCCTCCTCGAGGCGGCAGAGATGGGGCTCGCGGCCGCGTCGGCATCGGCCCCGCTCTCGGCAGCCGCGCTGATCGTCGTCGATCTCGGATGGGACCTGATCGAGACCGGCATGGACAACGAAGGCGCGGCCGCGCAACGACAGACAACGGTGAGCCGGCTCGAGTCCGTCGGCAGCTGGGCGGCCGGGGAAACCACGGACGTCACGCGGGCTCTCGTGCAGCGGTACTCGACGCTGATGTCGAGCTACGAGAAGGCGAAGGCGGAGCTCCGCGCAGCGGCGGACGCGAGTAGCAGTATGCGAACGCTTCACGGCATGCTCTCGAAAGACCAGAACACCGCACCCATTACGCAATCATTGGTGGAGCATGGAGAGGTGTTTCGCACCAAGCACGATCGGCTGCTGCAGATCGTTCGAGCGATCGCCGCCGAGGGTGTGCAGGCAGAGTCGCGAGCCAGCAGCGCGTTCACCACGCTGCTCGATCGATACCTGCGGCACCGTGCCGGCGGTGATGCTCATGCGCCTGCGCACGCGCGTGCGATCACCACGACGGGCTACATCGTTCCAGATGCACCACGGCCGATCGCGTTGACCGGAACGACGATCGGCTCGGTAGACGCGAGCCAGCTAGGCCCGAGCGTTGCCGACATCGCGACGCGACGGCCGCTTCGCGAGATGCGCGACTGGAGGATCGCGATCAAGTTGTCGACACCAGCGGGCGACATCGTGCTCTACCAGCTCGAGAAGGGTGATCGCGTCCAGGTGATTCCCGACAGCGTCATGCCGCTCGTCGACAAGATGGGTGGTATCGACGCGCTGTGGACCGCGGTGGATCGTGCGAGGGTTGGTCAATGAGCGGGCGATGGATGATCTGCGTGATGCTGTGCCTCGCGATGTTCGCGTGCAAAGATCGCAGCCCGCCGCGCGAGACACCGCCAGCGCCCGTGGCTCCTCGGCCCGACGCGATGGTGCTGCCGCCGCCCACGCCGGTTGGCTATGGACCGATCGACGAGAACGACCCGGCCTACAAGGACATGGTCTCGATTCCAGCGGGCATCCTTCACTTCGACGAGGCATGGCCGCACATGCACTCGTACTACCTGGATCGCACCGAGGTCACCGTCGCCCAGTATCGCGAGTGCGTGTCGCTGGGCGCGTGTCGCGCGCCGCAGCCGCGCCAGCCGTATTATGGCGATGAAGGGTGCGTGCACGACCTGGGGACCTGGTCGCAGCCCGACGCCGACGATCATCCGATCACCTGCGTGTCGGCGGCCGACGCGTACGCGTACTGCATGCAGCTCGGCAAGCGTCTGCCCACGCGAGACGAATGGATGTACGCCGCGCGCGGGAACGTCGACAAACGGCGCTATCCGTGGGGCGACGAGAAGCCGACGTGCTCGGCCATCGCTGCTCGTGAGTTGGTGCTCGAGGGCGATCGAGCGACTCCATGCCCGAAGGCTCGAACGCGTCCCGTCGGCACCACGAAGCTCGATGTCTCCCCCTTCGGCGTGCACGACCTCGCGGGGAACGTCTCCGAGATCGTGTTGGGAGTCGGTGCTCCTCGGCCTCAACCCGACGCGCGTGTGATGTCCGCCGTCGGCGGCGGGGTCACGGCATATGCAGAACAACTCGAGACTGACTTCAACGCGATGGAGAGCCCCACCCGTCCGGGCGTGGGCTTTCGCTGCGCGGCGGGCGGACCGCCGTACTAGCGCTGGCCGAGCGGACGCTGCGAGAAGTCGCTCGCGTGATCGCGCTGCGCCGAGTCGTCGGCCTGACGGGTGAGCGACGAGCCGGTCTTCGTGCCACCACGACCTGCGCAACCGACCGCGACCATCACCACCAGAGCGACTGCGAACGCGCGTTTCATGCGGCGAACCCTATTCGAAGCGGGCCCGAGAGCGCGACGGACAGCTTCCAACAGGGTGCGAGGTCCGCATCGCGACCTCGAGCGGGCATAGCTAACTACCAGACAACGCAGGCCTTTGGCGGCTGCATCTTCGCGCCGAGCTTGCAGCGGAACGCGCGCGAGAACTCCGGCGTCGCTTGCAGCGTGCCGTTGACGCGCCACTTCGCGGGCGAGTGGACGTCGATGGTCGCGAGCATCTTCTCGAAGTCGGGGCGGAACTTCGCGCACCACGCTTGGCCGAACGCGAGGAAGAACTGCTGGTCCTCGGTGAAGCCGTCGGCGACGACCGTGTCGGGGGCCGGCGCGCGGAGCGAGCGATAGGCCTCGAGCGCGAGCTTCACGCCGCCGATGTCGGCGATGTTTTCACCGACGGTGTTGGCGCCGTTGACCTTGCCGCCGCCCACGACCTCGTACTTGTTGTACTGGTCGATGACGCACGTCGTCCGCGCCTTGAACTCCTTCTTCGTCGACTCGGCCCACCAATCGACGAGGTTGCCGTCGGCGTCGAACTGCGAGCCTTGATCGTCGAAGCCGTGCGTCAGCTCGTGGCCGACCACCATGCCCATCGCGCCGAGGTTGGCGGCGACCGATGCGTCGACGGAGTAGAACGGCGGCTGCAGGATGCCCGCGGGGAACACCATGCCGTTGCGAGATGCGTCGTAGTACGCGTTGACCGTCGGTGCCGAGAGGTACCAGTCGTCGCGATCGTCGGGCTTGCCGATCGTCTTTGTCTGGCGGGCCTGCTCGAACTTCCTGGCGGCGAGCGCGTTCGCACCGAACGACTTCGCGTCGACGGTGAACGTGTACGTGCGCCACTTGTTCGGATAGCCGATCTGATACGTCATTGCATCGAGCTTCTTGTACGCGCGCTCCTTGGTCGGCTTGTCCATCCACGGCAGCGAGTCGAGGTTGGCTTTCATCGCCGCGCGGATCGCGCCGATCTGCTCGAGCGCTGCTTCCTTGCTGTTGCCCGGAAACTTGTCGCGCACGAAGACCTGGCCGAGGTAATCGCCGAGCGCGGCGTCGGTGAACTGCACGCAGCGCTTCCAGCGCGGCAGCTGCTCCGCTTGGCCCGTGAGCGACTTCGTGAAGTCGAACTGGATGTCGTAGAGCTTCTTGGTCAGGAACGGAGCGGCCTTGTTGATCACGTGAAACGTGAGGTACGCGCGCCACGTCTCGGGCTTTGTCGACTTGATGATCGGGTCGAGCCCCGCGAAGAACGTCGGCGCGCCGACGGTGATCGCGTCGCTCGTGACCGCGTTGGTCTTCCAGAACGTGGCCCAATCGAAGCTCGGCGCGGCCTTCGCGACACCGGCTCTCTCGAGGCGGTTGTACATCGTCGTCGGATCGCGACGCTCGACCTTGTCCTTCGCGATCTTCGCGAGCTCGGTCTCGAGCGCGATGATCGCCGCGGCTTCCTTCTTCGCCACGTCGGGCTTGCGGCCTGACTCGACGAGCACCGACGTCACGAGCTTCTCGTACTCGGGGAGCAGCTTCTTGGCTTGCTCGTCGTCGTTCAGGTAGTAGTCGCGATCGGGGAGACCGAGCCCACCTTGATCGAGGCTCGCGATCACCATCTTCGCGTCCTTCGCATCCTGCGTGGGGCCGAACGTGAACAGCACGCCAAAGCCTTGCGCGTGCAGCGATGCGACGGCCGCCGACAGCGACTTCGCATCCTTCACGGAGTCGATCGTCTTGCGCACCGCCGCGATCGGCTTCATCCCGGCCTTCTCGATCGCCGCTTCGTCCATGCACGAGCCGTAGAACGCGCCGAGCGCTTTCTCCTCGGGAGACGTCGCCTTGGTCTTCAGCCGCTCGAGTAGGTCGTGCTCGTAGGCGAGGTTGCGATCCTCGATGTCGATGAAGCTGCGCATCGCCACCGGCTTGTCGGCGGCGATCTCGGTGGTCTTCACCCAGTTGCCACACGCGAACTCATAGAAGTCCTCGCAGGGATCCGCGGCGCGATCGATCGCGTTCGGATCGAGGCCCGTCGCCGCGAGCGTCGTGTTGGTCACCGGCTTGGACGGTCCGGGCGGCGGTGCCGGCGCGGGCGTGACGACGGGATCGGGCGTCGGAGCGGGCTGCGTGGAGGGCGGTGTGGACGAGCCGCAGGCCGCGAGAAGGAGCAAAGCGGGGGTGATACGCATGGCGAGGGCGGGCGTACCACGCCGATAGGCTAGGAGCTATGCGGCGTTAGGCAGGTCGCAGCTGTCGCATTCGCGGGGCACGCGCGCCCTTGCGACTCCTGATCGGCGCGTGCTAGATCCGCCCCTCCTCGGAATGACCCGAGGAAATCTACACCGCGTTCGAGACAACGGGCCGTGCTCCTAGCGAGTTCCCGGAGTCGATGACGGCGCGGGGTGAACCAACGGAAAGGTACTGACAATGGAAACGATGGCAGAAGCCACGGGGCAAAACCCCATCTCGATGCGCGCGCTTCTCGAAGCGGGCGTTCACTTCGGACACAACACGGGTCGTTGGAACCCCAAGATGAAGCAGTTCATCTTCGGCGCGCGCAACGGCATCCACATCATCGATCTCCAGCACACGGTGAAGCTGTTCCGCCAGGCGTTCCAGGCGGTCATCGACACCACGTCGCGCGGTGACACCATCCTCTTCGTCGGCACCAAGAAGCAGGCGCAGGACGTCATCGTCGAAGAGGCCACGCGCTCGGGGCAGCACTACGTGACGCAGCGTTGGCTCGGCGGCACGCTCACCAACTTCAAGACCGTGAAGGGCTCGCTCGAGCGCCTCCGCGGCCTCGAGAAGATGGAAGAGGACGGCACGCTGTTCGCGCTCACCAAGCGCGAGCAGGTGATGATCCGCCGCGACCGCGAGAAGCTCATGAAGTCGCTCGGCGGCATCAAGGGCCTGTCCAAGGTCCCGGGCATGCTGTTCGTCATCGACCCGCACAAAGAGCACATCGCCGTCGACGAGGCGCGCAAGCTCGAGATTCCGGTCGTCGCGATCACCGACACGAACTGCGATCCGGATCAGATCGACTACGTCATCCCCGGCAACGACGATGCGATCCGCGCGATCAAGCTGTTCGCGTCGCGCATCGCGGACGCCGCGATCATCGGCAACAAGGTCTTCAAGGAGACCGCCCGCACGCGTGGCGCCGAGCGCCAGGACGAGGGCGAGCGCGTGATTCACGTCTCGTCGGGCGGCGACGGTCCGCGCGTCGAGATGTCGACCGGCGGCAGCATGTTCAACCCGGAGGCGTCGGCCTCCCCGGATACGGAGTCGTAGTCATGGAAGTCACCGCAACCCAGATCAAGGATCTCCGCGAGCGCACCGGCGCTGGCATGTCGGACTGCAAGAAGGCGCTCGTCGAGGTCGGTGGCGACGTCGACAAGGCGATCGACTACCTCCGCGCGAAGGGCCTCGCGAAGGCGGCCAAGAAGGCCGGCCGTGAAGCGACCGAAGGCGCGGTCGTCAGCTACATCCACGGCGGTGGTCGCATCGGCGTCCTCGTCGAGATCAACTGCGAGACCGACTTCGTCGCGCGCAACGAAGACTTCGTGGCGTTCACCAAGGACGTCGCGCTGCAGGTCGCCGCGATGAACCCGATGTTCGTCCGCAAGGAAGAAGTCGACAACGACGTGGTCGAGAAGGAGCGCGCGGTTCTCGTCGCGAAGGCGAAGGAGAGCGGCAAGCCCGAGGCGATCGCGCAGAAGATGGTCGAGGGCCAGATCTCGAAGTGGATGAAGGAGATCTGTCTCCTCGATCAGCCGTTCGTGAAGGATCCGGACAAGACCATCGAGCAGATCCAGCAGGACCTGGTCGCGAAGATCGGCGAGAACATCCGCGTCCGCCGCTTCGTTCGCTTCGAGCTCGGCGAGGGTCTCGAGAAGAAGAAGTCGGACTTCGCCGCCGAAGTGGCCGCGCAGGCCGGCATGGCGCCGAGCTGACCTAGCTTTCGTCGCTCGTCCCTGCTGCCGCTCTCGAGGCGGCAGTTTGCGTTTCGGGCATTACGGACAGTCGGCAGGGCAGATGCCGCGATCTTCGACGGCCGAGCACTCGCCGTCGCCGCAGCGTGGACCCGTGCACGTCGCGAACGGCGTCGTCGGGGCGCACAGCGGCGCGCAGCGCCATCGACAATCAGGATCGTCGCAGCCCTCGAGCCCGTCGCGATCGACGTCGTCGGTGGCGAGGAGGCATCGCTCGTTCGGATGCAGCGCTTGATCGAAGCGAAGGCGTTGCAGATCCGGCGTGCTGCCGAGCTGCACCGTGTCGCCGCCGTACATCACCAGGTTGCCGCCGCGATCCTGCACGAGCAGCGCAGCACCGCGTGCACGAGGCGACGACAACGACCGCGACCCACCGCTGCCTCATCCTCGCGATGATAGCGGAGCGCACTCGCTGCGGTGACGGAACTGCAGCGCAAACCGAGACTGCGTGGGACACTGCACGCCATGAGTGACCCGCTGCTCGGGACCGAGGTCGGCCGCTATCGCATCGAGCGCTTGCTCGGTGAGGGCGGCATGGGCGCGGTCTATCTCGCCGAGCAGCCGATGATCGGAAGTCGCGTGGCGATCAAAGTGCTCTCGCACGAGTGCGCGCGCAGCCCCGAGCTCCTCGAGCGCTTCTTTGCCGAGGCGCGCAGCGTGAACCTGATCCGCCACGAGAACATCGTGAGCGTCCTCGATCTCGCGCAGCTCCCCGACGGGCGTCCGTACATCGTGATGGAGTTCATCGAAGGACAAACGCTCGGCCAGATCATTCGCGCGGTCATCCGGCAAGGGCAGCGCGTTCCGCTCGGCGGCATCGTGCAGGTCGCGCTGGAGATGCTCTCTGCGCTCGGCGCCGCGCACGCGCTCGGCATCGTGCATCGCGATCTCAAGCCCGACAACGTGCTGGTCACCGGCGAGGGGCACGCGAAGGTGCTCGACTTCGGTATCGCGAAGCTCGCGCCGGGCCTGAACCAGAACTCGCCGCGCACGCGAACGGGCGCACTGCTCGGAACGCCGGCGTACATGGCGCCCGAGCAGATCAGCGGCGCGGGGCTCGTCGATGCGCGCGCCGACATCTACGCCGCGGGCGTCGTGCTGTTCGAGGCGATGACGGGCACGCAGCCATTCGTCGGCGAGACGCTGTTCGATCTGATGCGCGCGCACATGGAGCACGCGCCGCCGTCGCCGCGCGAGCGCCGGCCCGAGATGCCGCTCGGCTTCGAGCAGGTGATCCTGACGGCGCTGCACAAGGATCCCGCACGTCGCTTCCAGTCGGCAGGCGCGATGGCGCAGGCGCTGCGGCACGCTGCGCAAGAGCTCCAGCCCGAGCAGTGGCAATCCCTCTCGGGCCGCTCGCCGAGCGGTGGACGCATCTCGTTCGATCAGCTTCGCGTGCCGACGCCCAACGCGGATCCCGCGCGCAGCCCGACGCACCTCTCGACGCCGATTCCGGAGGCGGCGAAGACCGAGCGCACGCCACCGTCGAGGAAGGGCCTGTACGGCGTGATCGCAGCGATCACGATCGTCGGATCGATCGTCGGCGTGATCGTGCTGACGCGCGGGAGCAGCGAGGGAGTAGCGAACAGCGCGGGCTCATCGACCGATGGCGATCTCGTAGCGACGGGGCCGGGTGGCGAGTCGGTCGATCCGAACGGGACATCGGGTGCGGGAACGAGTGGAGCATCGAACGCTGGTGCGAACGGCGCGGCGGCGAATGGCGCGTCGGGTGCGGGAACGAACGGCGCGAATGGCGCCAACACGGGAGCGACGACGACACGAGGGCCGCAACCCACGACGACGAATCCGCCGGGCTCGACGACGAGTCCGCCGGGCACGACGACGAATCCACCGGGCTCGACGACGAATCCGCCGGGCTCGACGGCGAATCCCCCGAAGACGGCGAATCCGCCGAGCTCGACGAGTCCACCGGGCACCACGACGCGCGTCGAGCCGACCGGCGCGGTCACCACGACAACGCCGGTGCCGGCAGGAACGTACGGCAACGTCACCGTGTCGGGTGCGGTGAGCATCGTGACGACGACGCCCCCGCCGGGAACACCGAAGCGGATCGTGCAGCCGTTCACGGGCAATCCAAAGAAGTTCGACGCGATGGCGTTTGCGCCCAAGGCGCTCGCGCTGGCGCGACAGCTCTATCCCGATGCGGGCTTCACGCGTATGGACACGTACAGCGTGTTCTCGAACGGGCTGACGGATCTCACGATCGGCGACGACGAGACGACGTACTGGTTCCGTTCTCCGTCGCACTCGGCGAGGCCAGCGGGAGTCCCGAAGAATCAGGACATCGAGCTCTTCTGTTACGTCGAGGTCGAGGTGAGCGCGAAGCAGATCGAAGTGGCGGTCCGCGCCGTCGGCATCGATGGAACCTGCACGGCGCCGCTTCGCCCGCTGCCGAAGTGCTCGCTCACCGGGGTGTGGAAGCACGCGAAGGCAGCGGGGGCCGAAGACGGAACCATCGCGAAGATCGCGTTTCTCTCCGACGGCGAATGGTTCTTCGACAACGACGGCGACAACTACGATGGCATCAGCGAATCGTTCGCCGATCGCTGCCCGTGAGCGAGCGGTCTCGCGCAGCTCGCCCATGTAGCGGGCGTGCGTGATCGTTTGTGTACCAACGGTCTCGTGGGACGCACGACATGCTTGACGCGAGTTGCGACAGGTCCATAGTCGCTAGATGTCTCTCGATCTCTCTCTCGACGCGGAGCTGGTTCTCCGGATCGTCATCGGCACGCTGCTCGGTGGTGTGATCGGCTACGAGCGCGACATTCACGGCCGGCCTGCAGGGCTGCGCACGCATGCGGTGGTCGCGTTGGCGTCCGCGACGTTCATGGTCGTATCCACGCACTTGGCGGGCTACCAGCACTATGTCGCGGGCGGGGTCACCGAGGTCGATGGTTCGCGTATCGCGGCGTCGGTGGTGTCGGGCATCGGCTTCTTGGCGGGCGGTGCGATCCTGCGCAACGGAATCACGGTGCAAGGCCTGACCACGGCGGCGGGATTGTGGCTCGTGGCGGCGATCGGGCTGTGTGCGGGCGCGGGCATGTACATCGAGAGCGTGTCGGTGACGATCATCGGTATCGTCGCACTGACGGTGCTGCGTCGGTTCGAGGACAAGGACGACCGTCGCTCGATGCGGCTCACGCTCACGCTGACGGACGCGGCGGTGCCGACCGATGTGCTGATCTCGCGTCTCGGCGAGCTCGGGCTGGGCGTTCAGCTCGAGGGCTGGGACAAGGACGCAGCGAACGCGCGAAGACAGCTCACGCTGGCGGTGCGGCTGCCGAGAGAGACCGGCGAGCAGGTGCTGGTGACGGCGCTCGAGGCGGAAGCCGGCATCACGCGCATGCAGTTAGACCCGATCGGCTGATTCGGGGTATGCAATGCCCGCCCGATGAGCAACGCAAACGCCAAACCGCAAACCGCGATCACGCCCACGCGCGGCGACAACTACCAGGATTGGTACCAAGAGGTCGTCAAAGCGGCCGACCTCGCCGAGAACAGTGACGTTCGCGGCTGCATGGTGATCAAGCCGTGGGGCTATGCGCTCTGGGAGAACATCCAGCGCGTCATGGACAAGATGTTCAAGGACACGGGGCACGTGAACGCGTACTTCCCGCTGTTCATCCCGATCAGCTTCCTCGAGAAGGAGGCCGCGCACGTCGAGGGCTTCGCGAAGGAATGCGCGGTGGTCACGCACCATCGCCTGGTTGCCCAGGATGGCAAGCTCGTGCCGCATCCCGACAGCAAGCTCGAGGAGGCGCTCGTCGTGCGGCCGACGTCGGAGACGATCATCGGCGCGTCGTTCTCGAAGTGGGTGCAGAGCTATCGCGATCTGCCGCTGCTCATCAATCAGTGGGCAAACGTCGTGCGCTGGGAGATGCGCACGCGTCTGTTCCTGCGCACCGCCGAGTTCCTCTGGCAAGAGGGCCACACGGCGCACGCCACGGCGGAGGAAGCCGTCGAAGAGACAATGAAGATGCTCGGCGTGTACGCCGACTTCGCGGAGAACTGGATGGCGATGCCGGTGATCCAAGGCGAGAAGACCGCGGGCGAGCGCTTCCCCGGCGCGGTGCAGACGTTCTGCATCGAGGCAATGATGCAGGACCGCAAGGCGCTGCAAGCGGGCACGTCGCACTTCCTCGGGCAGAACTTCGCGAAGGCGTCGGAGATCAGGTTCCAGAGCGAGAAGGGACAGCTCGAGTATGCGTGGACCACGTCGTGGGGCGTGTCGACGCGTCTCGTGGGCGGGATGATCATGACGCACGCCGATGACGACGGCATGGTGTGCCCGCCGCGCCTCGCGCCCGAGCAGATCGTGATCATCCCGGTGATCCAGAAGCCCGAGGATCGCGATCGCGTGATGACGTACTGCAAGCAGCTCGAGAAGGACCTCGAGAACCTCGTGTACGCCGGCTCCACGATCCGCGTGCACATCGACGGTCGCGACATGCGGGGCGGCGACAAGGCGTGGCAGTGGATCAAGAAGGGCGCCCCGATCCGCCTCGAGATCGGACCGCGCGATCTCGACAAGGACTCCGTGTTCCTCGGGCGCCGCGACAAGGGACCCAAGGAGAAGGTCGGCATGGCGCGCACCGAGCTGCTCGCCACCGCGCCCGCGCTGCTGCAAGAGATTCAAGACGCGCTGTTCGCGCGCGCGAGCGCCTATCGCGCCGAGCACACGAAGGTCATCGACACGAAGGACGACTTCTACGCGTACTTCGCGGAGCCGGCCAAGAAGAAGCAGAGCGACCCCACGCCGATCCACGCGGGCTTCGCGATGGCGCACTTCAACGGCGACCCGGCGCTCGAGGCGAAGATCAAAGAGGATCTCAAAGTCACCGTGCGCTGCATTCCGCTGGCAGACGGAGAACCCGGTACGTGCCCGTTCACGGGCGAGCCGAGCAAGAAGCGCGTCGTCTGGGCCAAATCGTACTGACCGGCGGCGTGTCCGGCCGGCAGACACGCGCGGCGCGTGGCAGGCTGTGCCCATGAAGTGCCCAGTCGATGCAACGCCGCTCGAGCAAGCAGGTCGCACGATGACGTGCGCCACGTGTGAAGGTGCATGGGTCAGCGAGGACGCTCTCGTCGCGACGCTCGAGCAGCGCGCGTCCACGCTCGTGGAGCTCCCGTGGGTGGCGCGCGAGGATAAACCGCGGCCGTGCGCGGAGTGCGCGACGCCAATGCAGACCGTGAACCTCGGCTCGGTCGCACTCGATCGATGCGCGCGGCACGGCGTATGGTTCGACGCGAACGAGATGACGTCGCTGCTGAAGCAGGCCAAGCGGTTCGCGACCCACTCCGAGGGCGACGAGGACAACAACGACGAGCCGCGGAAGGGACTACTCGAGCGACTCGCGAAGCTGTTCAGCTAGCTCGCGTCGGCCCGCGATGCGCCTGCAAGCGCGCCACGGTGAAACGTTCACTCGCGCACGGTTGATTGACCGGCCCGCGGTTGGTTTTGGGACCGTCGAGCGCTAATGTCCGCCGGACATGTCGTCGGATCGAAAACCCGCGTTCAAGCGCATCCTCCTCAAGATCTCGGGAGAGGCGCTGATGGGCGAGCAAGCGTTCGGTATCGATCAAGACGTGCTCAAGGGCGTCGCACGCGCCATCGCGGGCGTGGCTAACAAGGGCATCGAGGTCGCCGTCGTCGTCGGTGCCGGCAACATCTTCCGCGGTGCGCAAGCGCGCGGCATGGATCGCGCGACCGGCGACTACGTCGGCATGCTCGCGACCGTGATGAACGCGGTCACGCTCCAAGAAGCGATCGAGCGCTTTGGCGTCACCACCCGCGTGCAGTCGGCGATCCCGATGTCGCAGCTGGCCGAGCCGTACATTCGTCGTCGCGCGATCCGCCACCTCGAGAAGGGCCGCGTCGTGATCTTCGGTGCGGGGACCGGCAATCCGTTCTTCACCACGGATACGGCGGCAGCGCTGCGCTCGATGGAGATCGGCGCCGACGTGCTGCTCAAGGCGACCAAGGTCGACGGCATCTACGACAAGGATCCGAAGAAGCACGTCGACGCTCGCCGCTACAAGACGCTCACGTTTACCGACGCGCTCAAAGGCGATCTCGACGTGATGGACGCGACGGCCTTCGCGCTGTGTCGCGACAACGAGATGCCGATCATTGTTTTCAACATGACCACGCCCGACAACATCGGGCTCGTGCTGAGCGGCGAGGCCGTCTGCACGCAGGTAGTGCGAGATACCGAGAAGACCGAGTACGCCTGAACCTCGAGGGGAGCCTTCCATGATCAACGACATCACCAACGACGCCGAAGACGGCATGAAGAAAGCTGTCGACTCGTTCAAGCGCGAGCTCCAGAAGATCCGGACGGGCCGCGCGAACACCTCGATGCTCGACGGCATCAAGGTCGACTACTACGGCACGCCCACGCCCGTGAATCAGGTCGCCACCGTGCAGGTCGTGGATGCACGCCTCATCACGGTGAAGCCGTGGGAGAAGAACATGCTCCCGGTCATCGACAAGGCGATCCGCGCGAGCGACCTCGGCATCAACCCGGTCGCAGACTCGGAGCTGGTGCGCCTGCCGATTCCGCCACTCACGCAGGAGCGCCGCAAGGAGCTCGCGAAGGTGGTCGGCAAGCAGACCGAGGAGTCACGCATCGCCGTCCGGTCGGCCCGTCGCGACGCGATGGACATGATCAAGGATGCCGAGAAGGACAAGCAAATCACCGAGGACCAGCGCAAAGACGGTGAAAAGAAGATTCAGGACCTGACCGACAAGTACATCGCGATGGTCGACGACGTCGCGAAGGCCAAAGAAAAAGAGATCATGGAGCTCTAGGACCTGGCGCTCTGGGGACCGTAGCGGCGCGTTTGGACGCGCTTCGCGGTATCATGAGCCTAGATGTCCGGAATTCCGGCGGGGGCCGGGTCGCTCCTCGGGAAGCGCCTCGGTAAGTACGAGATCTTGGCCCTGCTGGCACTTGGCGGGACGGCCGAGATCTACCTCGCACGCATCGGCGGTGCGGCGGGCTTCGAGAAGTACGTGGTGGTCAAGTGCCTCCACGATCACCTCGCCGACGATCAAGAGTTCGTGAAGATGTTCCTCGACGAGGCGCGTCTCGCGGCGCACCTCGATCACTCGAACATCGTCCAGACCATGGAGCTCGGCGAGCACGAGAGCCGCTACTACATGGTGATGGAGTTCCTCGCGGGCCTGTCGCTCGCGATGATCGTGCGCCGTGCCGGCGAGCGCTTGCCGGGCGGACGCATGCCGGTGCCGCTCTCGCTCAACATCTTGGCGCAAGCGTGTGCCGGCCTGCACTACGCACACGAGCGTCAGGTGAACGGCAAGTCGCTGCACATCGTGCACCGCGATATCTCGCCGCAGAACCTGGTCATCAGCTTCGAGGGCGTGGTGAAGGTCGTCGACTTCGGCATCGCGAAGGCCGAGATGCGCGAGACGAAGACGCGGTCGGGCACCATCAAGGGCAAGTTCGCGTACATGTCGCCCGAGCAGTGCGTGGCGAACAACGTCGATCGCCGCACCGACGTGTTCGCGCTCGGCGTGATCCTGTGGGAGCTGCTCACCGGTAAGCGGCTGTTCAAGAAGAACTCGCCGTACGAGACGTACCAAGCGGTGATCGACTGCAAGGTCGATCCTCCCTCGAAGATCAACCACGAGCTCGATCCCGCGATCGACGCGATCACGATGAAGGCGATCGCGAAGCACAAAGAGAATCGCTACGCGACCGCCGAAGCGTTCGGCGACGCGCTCCTCGGCTACTTGCACCATCGCGGCAAAGGCTCGGGCCCCGGTGATGTCGGCCGCTTCTTCGACACCGAGTTCGCGCAGGAGATCGAAGAGCACGGCGCGCGCATGCGCGAGCTCATCTCGGGCCAAGAGGATTTCTCCGTCGACACGGGCGTGAAGTGGGGCGAGGACGACGACAAGGGCGCGCAGGCGGACATGACGCGCGACCTGTCCGCCAAGCAGCAAGCGGAGGAGTCGATGTCGCTGTCCTCCGCAGATCTTCAGGCGCTCGATCGCCCGAGCTCCGGTGGACTGTCCGAGGTGATCGGATCCTTCGATTCGGATCCGCAAACGAGCGATGACGGCGAGATTCCCGTCGAGAAGACGCGCATCGAGGCGAATCCGCTCGAGCTCCTCAAGGAGATGAACGTCGCCGCGAAGGCGCAAACGCCGGCGAAGGGGCTGCCCACCGTGGCGCTGCAGCAACCGGCTGCGCAGCCTGCTGCGCGTCCTGGGTCGGCTGCGCAGCCCGCTGCGCGCGCTGGGTCGGCAGCGCCGCCCGCCGCGCGTCCGACATCACCGCCCGGGCGTTCTGGGTCGGCACCGCAGCCCGTCGCGCGCCCTTCGTCGGCGCCGCGTCAGGCCGTCACGCCGCCGCCGACCGGGCAACGTCCTCGCGTGACGCCGCCGCCGCAGCCGATCGTGCAGCCAGGCGTACAGCCGATCGGAGTCAAGACCGGCCAGCCGGCGCAGCACCCTCTGCCGTCGAGCTTGCCGCCGCAGGCGAACAAGATGCCGCCGTCGGGACCGCTGCCGTTACCCGCACCGCCGACGGGGCCGGTGTCGTCGATGCCGACCGCAGCGCCGAACGTGGCGACGCAGATGGTGCAGATCGATTCACCGGTGCCGACGAATGCGCCGCCGCCGTCGGGGCCGCCGCCGCGTCCGACCGGCTTCCCGAACTTCTCGAACTTGCCGACGATGATCGCGGAGGAGCATGTCCCGCCCGATCAAGCGGGCACGCAGCTCGACCAGACCCCGTATCGAGACAACAGCGCGCAGCTGCCGCCGACGCTTCCGCCGCAGAACGTGTCGCAACAGCCGACGCTGCCGCCGCAGAACGTGTCGCAGAATCTACCGACGAGCTATCCGGTCATGAACGCGCAGCTGTCGAACGCGATGCAGCGTAGCGGCGACGTGTTTCCGAGCACGCCGGGGCAGCCGTACCAGCAGCACCAGATGCCCGACAGCGGTCAGCTACTGCACATGGCGTCCCCCGTCGGGCCGGGCTACGGACAGCAAGTCGACTGGGCGCAAGCCGCCGCGGCACCGGCGAAGGCGATGCCGAAGTGGATGCTCGTGGCGCTGTTCGCCGGCGCGATCCTCGGTGCGCTGCTCATCACCGTGATCATCGCGAAGATCGCGGGCTGATCTATTTCTTCGCGGGTGCGGGCGCGATGCCGCCGGGCTGCGCGGGATCGAACTCGGCCTTGGACACGGGCAGTCCACGGAGGACGAGCGTGAGGACCGTTCCCGGTGCGCCGACGTACGTCTTGGGGAGGAACAGGAAGTAGTTCTTCACCGTGTCTTCCGGCGGTGGTGTGCCGTGCTTCTCGGTGGCCGGGTTTCCGGTGCACATGCGCATCTTCTCGCCCGGCTGCAACACGAAGCCCGGATCGATGATGCCGAGAAGCGACTTCTTGGCAGAGCCGCGCTTGCCGACGGTCATGCCGCAGCCGCGCGTGTTGAAAGGAGTCTTTCCTGCGTTCTCGAGGATGACCCACTCGGAGTTGAGCGCTTCCGCATTTTCAGCGGGCTTGATCTCGACGAATCGGATCGCCATTGGGCGGGCAGCATACTCGACGCGAGCATTGCAATCCGACGGAAAGCACAGATAATCGCGGCGATGGGCAAAGAGGTGATCCGTGTGGTGGCCGCCGTGATCGAGCACGACGGTCGTTACCTGATCACGCAGCGGCAAGGGAATGCGGTCTTGCCGGGCCTGTGGGAGTTTCCCGGCGGGCGCGGAGCCCGACGAGACCGAGCCGGCATGTTTGCTG
>JAEYYV010000135.1 GCA_023428295.1 Pseudomonadota bacterium | reverse complement strand
TCACGAGCCGTCGCCGCATCAGCTCGACCTCGAGCTGCAAATGACGATAGCCCTCGCGCAGCCGATCACGCTCCGCGATCGCTTCGTCTGCACGGGCACGCTCGATCGCGATCGCTTCGTCTGCGCGCCGACGCTCTCGCTCGAGCGTCGCCTCGAGTTCGGCGACTCGCGCCGCGAGCGCATCGCTCGTCGTCGGGCTCGCGTCGTCGATCACAGATCTGCTCTACCGAGCGACGATCGATCTGTCGAGATCCGTCGATCACAAAATGATGATCAATGCGTCGTCGTGCGTCGCGGCTTCGTCGGCGGATCTAGATCGACACCATCGAGTAGATCATCGAGCACCCGCTCTTCGATCGCGAGCGTCGTCGTCCCCTCCGGAACCGGCGGCAGTCGGAATGTGCCGCTGTCGAGGCGTTTGTAGAACAGGCACATGCCAGTGCCGTCGAAGAACAAGACTTTGAGGCAGTCGCGCCGTTTGCCGAAGAACACGAACAGCGCGCCGCTACGTGCCTCGCGCTGCAACCGATCCGCGACGAGACCGGCGAGCCGATCGAAGCCCCACCGTAGATCGATCGGATCAAGGCCCATGAAGATCTCGACGCCGTGCGGAATCATCGTCCGCCTCCGACGCCGAGAACTTCGAGCACCATCGCGAGCGTCGCGCGATCCGCGCCGGTCTCAACCAGGATCCTCACGCCGGCCTCCGCGACATCGAGAGTGATCGTGCCCTGCGTCGTCGCGGCCGTCGGCTGCTTCGCCGTGCGAACTACGCGTGCGATTCGTACCTCGGGCGCGGCGGGCAGCGCCGCGAGCTCGCGCCGCAACTTCGACGCCCACCATCGCAGCGTATTTGCGGCGTAGCCCCCGCGACGGCTGAACGTCTCGGCGCGCTCGCCGCTCGCACGCCACGCTGTCACTCGCTCGATCCAAACCTCGGTCGTACTCGCGCTCGGCTCGAACATCGACGACGACGATGCGTCACGTCGGTGCTACGTCGCTAGACGGGGCTCGTGCAGCGGATACCGGATGCTTGCTTCGGCCCATTCCAATAGGACGTGGAGTCGTTGGTCGTCGCCGCCTTCTTGCAGGCCGCGAGGACGATCGCGATCCCGAGCACTGCTTCACGTGTCGTCATACGCCTCGCTTCATCAACTAGGATGGGTAACCGGGTTTGTGAATTAATGCACTTACTCGTGACTCTCGTACTCGTCCGATGTCGAGACCATGATCGAGCATCGCGGCGCGACTCGGCCTCCGCGCGACGCTGCTCGGCGGCCTCGCGCTCCAGGTGGTCGCGCTGCTCATGCTCGCGCTCCTCGATCCGACGTGGGGAAGGGCGTTGTCCGTCGCCTACGTGATGTCGGCCCAGGCGCTGTCAGGCATCGCGAAGGACCTGACGAAGATGAGCGCGAAGAGCGCGATCAAGGTGCTCGTGCCGAAGGGCGCCGAGTCCTCCCTCTTCAAGTGGGTCGCGGTCCTTACCGGCTCGAAGAACGCACTGAAAGGCGTGGGGTTCTTCCTCGGCGGGTTACTGCTCGGTGCGCTTGGGTTCCGCGGGTCGCTCGTCGCCATGGCGGCCGGCATCTTCCTGACGCTCGCGTTCTCGACGGTCTCGCTGCCGCGCGAGATCGGCAAGGCGAAGGGCAAGGCGAAGTTCAGCCACATGTTCTCGAAGAACCGGAGCGTGAACGTCCTCTCGGCGGCGCGGTTCTTCCTGTTCGGCGCGCGTGACATCTGGTTTGTCGTCGGCGTGCCGGTGTTCCTCGCGACGCGCTTCGACTGGGGCTTCACGGAGGTCGGTGGCTTCCTCGCCGCATGGGTGATCGGCTACGGGATCATCCAGTCGATCACACCTGTGCTGATCAAGCGGTTCACCGGAGGACACGCGCCGCAGGGGCGCTCGGCGACCACCCTCGCGTTCCTGCTCGCGCTCGTGATCGGCGGCGTCATCCTCGGCCTGCACGAGGGCGTACGAGCGGACCTGCTGCTCGTCATCGGGCTCGGCGTGTTCGGCGTCGTGTTCGCGATCAATTCGGCCGTGCACTCGTACCTGATCCTCGCGTATTCCGACGGCGACAAGGTCACGATGAACGTCGGCTTCTACTACATGGCCAACGCGGGCGGCCGACTCGCCGGCACCGTCCTGTCGGGGGCCATGTACCAGCACACCGGGCTCCTCGGCTGTCTGGCAGCGTCGGCCGCGTTCGCGTTGGCAGCCGCGGTGTTGTCGCTGATGCTGCCGCGCATGCGCAGCGACTTCGTCCTCCCCGAGGGCGTCGATGTCGGCGGTGACTAGGTTAGCGCCGTCGGCTCGAGGTCGGCCGGTTTCATCGCCAGCTCGTCATCCGTGAGGCGCGCGTAGATCTCGACGAGGTTCCCGTTCGGGTCCTCGAGCCACATCTCGTGGAGCGGCGTTCCTCGCCAGGTCGTCCGTGGCGGCTTGGTGATCGTGAGGCCCGCCACGCGCGCGCGCTCGAACGCGCGGATCACGGCGTCGCGATCGGGCACGGCGATGCCGAGGTGGTAGAGGGTGTCCTGGTGGAGCTCCTTGCCGTCGGCGACGACGATCACGAAGTTCGTGTGCAGGTCTGGTCGGACGAACGTCACGTAGCGGTGCGTCCACTCCTTGGGGGCGGTACCCAGGAGCCACGCGTAGAACCGCGCCGAGTCCGCGAGGTTCTTGACCCGCACGCTCGCGTGAAACTCGATCGGCTCGGGCCCGGCTGGCAAGTCCTGCAGAGCGCGGAGCACCTCGAGACGTCCTCGGATCTGATCGCGGGCGGTGCGAAATCGCTGCCGCATCTGCTCGGGGGTGAGCGCCGGATCGTCGCTCGCCGCATCCTGGATCGGCCAGTGAATGCGGCGAACCTTGCCGAGGAACACCGGACAGACCTCCTCGGCGCACAGGGTGATGACCGTGTCGATGGAGGCGGGGTCGATCGTGTCGGCCGACTTCGAGTGGTGCCCGCTGAGGTCGATGCCGATCTCGCGCATCACCTCGATCGCGTAGGGATTCACCGTGGCGGGCTTGCTGCCGGCGCTCTGCACCCGGACCTCGGGCCCGAACATGGTCCGGGCGAGGCCCTCGGCCATCTGGCTGCGGGCCGAGTTGGCGACGCACAGAAACAGGATGCTGTTGACGTTCATCTGGGCCTTTGCGACATGCGGATATCGTGATATTGGTATGAGGTGCTCGATAGCGCAACCAACCTGGAAGACGTTCGGCCGCTGACCAAGCTGTTTCGTGCGCTGGGTGACGAGACGCGCGTTCGCATCGTCGCACTGCTCACGCATGGCGAGCTATGTGTGTGCCATCTCGAGAAGGCACTCGGCCTCAGCCAGCCCAACTGCTCGCGTCAGCTCGGCATCCTCAAGTCTGCCGGCATCGTCGACAGCCGTCGCGACGGCACGTGGGTCTACTACCGGATCACCGAGCAGGAGTACGAGTCCGTGACGAACGTGCTCGGTGTCCTCGCGAAGACCTTCGGTGCCGAGAAGGCGGTTCGCGCTGACCTGGTGCGTGTGAAGAAGAACTGCGGGCCGGACGCCTGCAAATGATCCCGCTCGAAGCGATCGAGCCTCCGCTCGTCGCTCCGCGGTTCCGTCCGCGGTGGACAGCCGGCGTCGATCTGCTGCTTCGCATGCTCCACGGGCTCACCATCTCGGAACATCCCTACGCCTATCTCGTCGCCACCGAGCAGCGCTTCCGAGCGCGAGCCTGACCCATGCAGTCCCCCGCTATCTCACGCAAGCTGTCGTTCCTCGATCGCTACCTGACGGTCTGGATCTTTGCGGCGATGGCGGTTGGCGTCGCGCTCGGCAACCTCACGCCCGGCTTCGCCCACGCGCTCGATCGCCTGAGCGTGGGGACGACCTCGATCCCGATCGCCGTCGGGCTCATCCTCATGATGTACCCGCCGTTCACGAAGGTGCGTTACGAGGAGCTGGGCAAGCTGTTCCGCAACAAACGCCTTCTTCTGCTCTCGCTCGTGCAGAACTGGGTGATCGGGCCGCTCCTGATGTTCGCGCTCGCGGCGGTGTTCCTGCCGGATCACCCCGACTACATGCTCGGGCTGATCATCATCGGCCTGGCGCGCTGTATCGCGATGGTCATCGTCTGGAACGAGCTCGCGAAGGGCGATACCGACTACTGCGCCGGCCTCGTTGCCTTCAACTCGATCTTCCAGGTGCTGTTCTTCCCCGTCTACGCGTATCTGTTCGCGACGGTGCTGCCGCGCTGGTTCGGCCTGCAGGGCGCCGTCGTCGACATCTCGATGGGCGAGATCGCGAAGAGCGTCGGCATCTACCTCGGCGTTCCGTTCGCAGCCGGGTTCCTGACGCGCTTGGTGCTCCGGCGCGCCAAGGGCGATGCCTGGTATCGCACGCAGTTCGTCCCACGGATCGGTCCGCTCACGCTCGTGGCGCTGCTGTTCACGATCGTCGTGATGTTCTCGCTCAAGGGCGACTCGATCGTGCGGCTACCGCTCGACGTGCTGCGCATCGCCATTCCTCTGCTCGTCTACTTCGTCGTGATGTTCGCGGTGTCGTTCTTGCTCAGCAAACGCTTCGGCGCCGACTACGAGCAGTCGACGACGCTGTCGTTTACCGCGGCTTCGAACAACTTCGAGCTCGCCATCGCAGTCGCGGTCGCCACGTTCGGCATTCACAGCGGTGTCGCGTTTGCCGCGGTCATCGGGCCCCTTGTCGAGGTGCCCGTGATGCTCGCGCTCGTGCATGCAGCGCTGTGGGCGCAGCGCCGCTACTTTCACGCCCAGCGAATCGCCCCGGAGCACACATGACCTCGAAGCTCGTCCTGTTCGTCTGCACGCACAACAAGGGCCGCTCGCAGATCGCGAGCGCGTTCTTCAATCAGCTCGCGGATCCGCAGAAGGCGCGAAGCATCTGCGCGGGTCTCGAGCCCGCCGCGCGCGTGCAAGACGAGGTCATCGAGGTCATGCGCGAGGTCGGTCTCGATCTGGGGGCCGTCGAGCCCACCGAGCTGACGGGTCAGATGCTGACCGAGCTGGACTTCCTGGTCACGCTCGGCTGCCCGGAGCGCTGCCCGACCATCGCGCTGTCACGGCGGCGGGACTGGCGTCTCCGCGACCCATCCAATCTCTCGGTCGACGAAGTCCGCGTCATTCGTGATGAAATCCGCGGCCTCGTGACCGACCTGGTCCACGACATGGGCTGGGCGCGGGAGTCCCGCAGCCGTCCGCACCTGGTTCCGACGATCACCAGCTGACGATTGTTTGCGTCCTTTTGGATTCGCCCCCGTCTTCCCGGACAGGAGAAGCAACATGAGTGACCTGACTGCAGACAAGACCCGCGACATCGTCCGCGAGCACTACGCCAACGTCTCGACGAAGAACGTAGGCTGCGCGCCTGGCTGCTGCGGCGCGATGCCCACCGGGCAGTCACTCTCGCTCGGTTACACCGAGGGCGACCTCGCGGCGGTTCCCGAGGGCGCCGACCTCGGGCTCGGCTGCGGCAACCCGAACGCGATCGCGGCGCTCCAGCCCGGCGAGACCGTGCTCGATCTCGGATCGGGCGGCGGATTCGACGCTTTCCTCGCGGCGCGCGCCGTCGGGCCGACCGGGCGCGTGATCGGCGTCGACATGACGCCGGAGATGATCAGCCGCGCTCGCGACAACGCGCGCAAGGTCTCTGCTTCGAACGTCGAGTTCCGGCTCGGCGAGATCGAGCATCTTCCCGTCGCCGATCAGACCGTCGACGCGATCATGTCGAACTGCGTGATCAACCTGTCGCCGGAGAAGGAGTCCGTGTTCAGCGAAGCGCTGCGCGTGCTCAAGCCCGGCGGCCGTCTCGCGATCAGTGACGTCGTCGCGATCGCGCCGATCCCGCCCGAGCTCCAGACGCAGGCCGCGGCACTCGCTGGCTGCATCTCTGGCGCGACTCCGCTCGACGAGCTGAAGCAGATGCTCGCGAAGGTCGGCTTCGTCGACATCGAGGTCACGATCGCGCCGCGCAGCGCCGAGATCGTCGGCTCGTGGCTCGCGGGTGCGAGCAAGTTCATCGCCTCGGCGACCATCGAGGCACGCCGTCACGATCCGAACGCGAAGCAGTCGTCGGCCAAGGAGTCGTCAGCGTGCTGCCCGCCCGGTTGCTGCCCATGACAACAGCCGCGGTGCCGTGGAGCGATGTCGCCGAGCGGCTGCGGCCGTTCGTCGCGCATCGCGTCCCGTCGAGCGAGATCGACGACGTCGTTCAGGACGTCCTCGTTCGCATGCACCGCGGGCTTCCGGATCTCCGCGATGACGACCGGTTCTCGGCCTGGATGTTCCAGGTGGCGCGCAACGCGATCGTCGATGCCGGGCGCAAGAGGATCCATGCACCTCGAGATGGAGCAGATCTCGACGAGACCCCGGCGGCCCCGCCGTCTGATGACGATCGCGAGGCGGCGACCGCGCTCGCCGGATGCGTATCGCTGTTCGTCGCGCAGCTGCCGTCGCCGTATCGAGAAGCGATCACCCTCGTGGAGCTGGAAGGCAAGACGGCGAAGGAAGCTGCCGAGATGGTCGGCATCTCCGTCTCGGGGATGAAGTCGCGCGCGCAACGGGGCCGCGCGCAGCTGCGCGAGCTGTTCGAACGCTGCTGCGAGATCGCGGTCGACGTGCGCGGTAAGCCGACCGACTTCACGCCGAGATGCCAGCCTTCGTGTAAGACCTGCACCTGATCGATGAAGCCGGTCGACCCAGACCTCAGGCCCGTGGAGGGTCCGGAGGCGAACGAAGAGCTGTCGTCGCTGGCCAAGGCGATCGCACATCCCGCGCGCGTCCAGATCGTTCGCATCCTCCAGGAGCGGTCGAGCTGCACGTGTGGCCAACTTGTCGAAGAGCTCTCGTTCGCTCAGTCGACGGTGTCTCAGCACCTGGCGATGATGAAGGAAGCGGGTCTTCTCGGCACTGGCCCGGCCGGTGACTATCACCTCGAACCGCGGGCGCTTCGTCGCCTGCGCGCGCTCATCGGGGCACTGTGAGGCTTCGCGCGCTCGTCCCGTCACGGGCTCGCAGATGCGCGTGCCTCGCGCGGAACGCTCTTCGTCCCGGCCAGCTGGCGTAGTCGTACGACGCCGACCGGTTCTTCGAGCTGCCAGGGCACGATCGCGACGCGCTTTGCGTGTTGCGTCTGGACCGCCGCGATCTGCTGCAGCTCGCCGACGATGCGTTGATGGAGCATGGGATCTCTGGATCCGGTCGCGGCAAGACTGCTGTTGATGACCCAGGCGTATGGCTCGATCCCGGCGCGACGAAGATCGGCCTGCAACGTGGCCGCCTCGGTCACCGGCGTGGTCTCGGCGAGCGTGACGAGCAGGATCTTCGAGTAGGACGGATCACCGAGCCGCATGAGCGGTGTCGTGATCCGGCCGGTGTGCTCGGCGCGATAGGCGCGGACGGTTTCGCGGTGGTATGCGCCGGTAGCATCGAGCAGCAGCAGCGTGTGGCCAGTGGGGGCGGTATCGAGCACGACGAAGCCGCGCTGCGCTTCGCGGATCAGCCGCGAGAATGCGCCGAACACCGCCAGCTCCTCGTAGCAGGGGGACCGCAGGTCCTCGGCGAGCAGGGCGCGTCCCGCGTCGTCGAGCTTCGCGCCGCGCGTGTTCATCACGTTCTCGACGTAGGCCTTGGTCTCGACCTCTGGATCGATCCGGCTGACCTTCAGGCCCGGAACCTCGCCGACGAGCGTGGAGGTGACATGCGCGGCTGGATCCGTCGTGCTGAGGTGAACGGGGAAGCCGCGCGACGCGAGCTCGACGGCCATGGCAGCGGCGATCGTCGTCTTCCCGACGCCGCCCTTGCCCATGACCATGATCAGGCCGTGCCCCGGCGCGGCTAGCTCGTCGAAGAGCGACGCGAGCGGCGGCAGTGCCGGCATCGAGATGGGGGACACCGGCGCCTCGACCTCGGTCGATGCCCCGAGCAACGCTCGCAAGGCCGGCAACCCGACCATGTTGAACGGCCGCAGGGGGACGCGCTCGGTCGACAGCGAGCGCAACACGTCCGGCATCTGGTCGAGCGCGGCACGCCCGCGCTGTTCGAGCGCGAGTCCGACGGGGTCGTTGCGATCGCGTGCTTCGAAGATCGCGTTGATCACGAGCTGCTGGTTATCGAGCCCCAGCTCCTTCAATTCGCCAGAGGTCCGTGCAGCCTCGCGCATCGCGGCCTTCTCGGGCCTCGTCACGAGCACCACGCTGGTGCGTTTCGGATCGGTGAGCGCCGCCAACGATGCCGCGAACCGGTCCATCTGCATCTTGAGTCCGGCGTGAGGTCCCAGGCACGACTCACTGTGCGGCGAGTCCTCGAGAAAGCCCGTCCACGCCCGCGGCAGGCTGAGCAGGCGCAACGTGTGCCCGGTCGGTGCCGTATCGAAGATGACGTGATCCCAGCCCTCGTCGTTGTCGCCAGCGAGGAGCCCTGCGAATTCGTCGAATGCGGCGATCTCCGTCGTGCACGCGCCTGCGAGTTGCTCCTGGAGCTGAGCGATCTGCGTAGCGTTCCAGATGCTCCGATACGGCGCGATCACGCGCTCGCGGTACTCGTCGGCCGCCTTCTCGGGATCGATGTTCAGTGCGAACAAGCCCGGCGCTCCCTCGATCGGCGTCGGGTGGTTCGTGAGCTGCGTGCCGAGCATCTGGTCGAGGTTCGATGCCGGGTCGGTGCTGACGAGTAGAACCTTCTTGCTGGAGTCCGTCAGCCGCAACGCTGTCGCACAGGACAGCGCCGTCTTTCCAACGCCTCCCTTGCCCGTGAAGAACAGGAAGCGCGGCGGGGCATCGAGGAAGCTCATCATTCAAACACGGTGCATTCGACATGCCCGGATCCGGCGACGCGAACGCGTGGCAATCACGCAAAGCCGGCGTCAGCGTGCGTCCCATGCGCAGGAAGCCGACCGATATCGCCCTGGTCGCTGGCACAGCTGATGCTGAGCTCACCATTCGGAGGATGCCAATGGCCACCTACCCCGAACAGCACGCCCATATCCAGGCACTCATCAAAGCCCTCTCCAAAGAGCTGTCAGGGCCACTCTCCGGCTTCTTCCAGCTACATCAGCGCTCGATCACGGACGGCGCGTTGCCGCGCAAAACGAAGGAGTTGATGGCGCTCGCGATCGGCATCGCCGCGCATTGCGACGGATGCATCGCGTACCACGTGCATGATTCGCTCGCCGCTGGCGCAAGCCGCGCCGAGGTCCTGGAGACCATCGGCATCGCGATCATGATGGGTGGTGGACCGGCACTCATCTACGGCTGCGAGGCACTCGAAGCGTTGAACGAGTTCCAAGCACAGACGAAGTAAGGACCTCAGTAGGTCAGCAGCAACGCGTCCTCAGGCTGGCAGCCTTCGGGCCGCACCCGCAGCCGGTCTCGCCCGCGGCTTTCGCCTCCGCATCCTGCACGCAGCACGCGTCAGCACCGGCCGGCGCGGGACCACCGCAGCAGCCACTCGCCGTGTCATCGGTGGTCTTGGTGTTCGTGGTCTCGATCTTCGATGCCTGTTGTGGGTTCGTCATGCTTCTGGAGACGCGCGCCGGACTCGAAGGACGCACGACTTCGCGCGCAACAGTTGGGTAGGTCAGCCGGCGGATTGCTCGGCTCGACATCGATGATACTGCCGCGTGTGTCCAGCTCGATCTCGCAGCACCCCTCGAGCAGCTCACGAAGTTGCGCACGTGCGCGCTGGACCCGGGACTTCATACCTGGAAGCGACAGGCCGACGCGCTTGGCCGCCTCGGCTTGCGTCATTCCGTCCAGCTCCGTCATCTGGAGCGCCGCGCGGTAAGGCTCGGGAAGCATGCCGATGAAGTGGCCGAGGATGAGCGCGAGCTCGCCCGCGCCGGAGTGATCCTCGTCGTGCTGCGGTGCCGCCACGGAACGGACGCGATCGAGCACTTCGTGCCTCCGGACGATGGCACGACGCGTGTGATCGACGATCACGTTGCGCGCGATCTGGTAGCCCCAGGCGACGAGCTTGTCGCTCTCGCGCAGCTCGCGTAGCCCGCGCTGGATCCGAACGAAGACGTTCTGCAACACGTCATCGACATCCTGCGGATCGACGCGCTTGCTGATGAATGGAACGAGTAGCGCGCGAAGCTCGTGGGGGCGCGAGCTGAGTGGGGAAGTGTCGTGATCCATGCGGGCTCATGAAGGGAGACGGACCAGCTCCGAAATGGACGCAGGAAAAATGGATAGGCCGATCACTTTCATTGGCCGCATCCTTCGCACGGGCCGGCCGTCTCCCGAGAAAGAGCCAAGGAGCCGACCATGAACGCCCTCAACCGCACCTTCCTGAAGCCACTCGCCCCGCGCCCCAAACAACAACTTCCCACCGTCGTGATTGGCGCGGGCCCGGTAGGTCTCGCGGCGGCGGCGCACCTCGTCGCACGGGGGCATCGCCCGATCGTCCTCGAAGCGGGGGCGCGCGTTGGTGCGAGCATGCGCTCGTGGGGACACGTACGGATGTTCTCGCCATGGAAGTACAACATCGATGGCGCCGCGCGAACGCTGCTGCTCGATGCGCGCTGGTCGCCACCGGGGGATGAAGAAGCGTTCCCGACCGGCAACGAGCTGGTCGACGGCTACCTCGAGCCGCTCGCGCGCTTGCCGCAGATCGCAGCGGGCCTTCGACTGAAGACGCGCGTTGTCGCGGTGAGTCGACTCGGTGCCGACAAGATGAAGACGGCCGACCGCGTATCGCGCCCGTTTGTCGTGCGCATCAAGGGTCCGAGCGGAGACGACGTCTGCTCGCAGCTGCCGTGATCGACGCGTCGGGCACGTATCACTCGCCGAACCCGCTCGGTGCAGACGGCTTGCCTGCACTCGGCGAGCGCGCGGTCGCGCATCGCATCGCGTACGGGGTGCCCGACATTCTTGGCAAGGGCCGCGAGACGTACGCAGACAAGCACGTTGTCGTCGTCGGCAGCGGTCACTCCGCGTTCAATGCACTGCTCGATCTCGAAGCACTGTCGTGGAAGGCACCGGAGACACGAATCACCTGGGCGATCCGCCGCGACGCGCCCGAGCTCGGCGGCGGCGGTCGCGACGAGCTCGCTGCACGCGGCGCACTCGGTCAGGCGGTCCAGCGGCTGCTCGATACGGGCCGGATCACGATCAGGACCGGCTTCTCGATCGAGACGATCGAGAACGTCGACGGCAAGCTCGCGGTGCATGGACCGTCCGACTCGATCGAAGGCGTCGACGAGATCATCGCGACCACCGGGTTTCGCCCGGACCTCGGCTTCTTGCGCGAGCTGCGACTCGCACTCGATTCGATCGTCGAGAGTCCGTCGGTGCTCGCACCGCTGATCGATCCGAACCTGCACTCCTGCGGGACCGTGCCGCCACACGGTGCCTACGAGCTGGCGCATCCCGAGGAACCAGGCTTCTTCGTGGTCGGCATGAAGAGCTATGGCCGTGCGCCGACGTTCCTCATGCTCACAGGCTACGAGCAGGTCCGCTCGGTGGTCGCACTGCTCGATGGTGAT
Organism: Pseudomonadota bacterium; assembly: GCA_023428295.1. GTDB lineage: Bacteria > Myxococcota_A > Polyangia > Haliangiales > Haliangiaceae > JABFXX01. Next base: position 10,092 of record JAEYYV010000135.1, on the reverse strand, counting down.
GAAGCAGCGGCGCGCGAAGTCCAGCTGCTGTTGCCCGAGACGGGCGTCTGCAAGGTCGACACCAGTGGCGGGTCGTGTTGCGCGCCGTCTCCGTCGAAGAGCGAGACCGCATCGTGTTGCGCACCGGCACCACGGGCGGAAGCTTCGACCAGCTGCTGCGCCTGACGATGATGTCGACGTCCGGTCGCGGCCCCTCTATCCACGCCATCGGTGCGGCACAGTTGATCGCGTGGGGCGTGACGTTCTATGCGATTCCGCCGCTGCTGCCCCTGGTCAGCAGCGGGCTCGACGTCCCGATGTCGACGCTCTCGGTCGCATTGACGGTGGGGCTCGTGCTCAACGCCTTCGCATCGCTAGCGGTGGCGCGCTGGATCCATCGCAAAGGCGCGCGCACTCCGATGGTGGTGGGTTCGATCGCCGCAAGCTTGGCGCTCGTCGTACTCGCGACGAGCCAGACCACCGCGATCGCCCTCGCCGCCATCGCGATGCTCGGTGCCGCTCACGCTGCATTGCTCTACGAGCCGGCGTTCGCGGCAGTCTCGACGCAGACCAGCGACCCCATCGCGCGCACGCGCGCCATTCAGGTGATCACGTTCTGGGGCGGCTGGGCGGCGCTGTGGGCGCTGCCGACTGCCTCGCTGCTCGGGACCTGGATCGGGTGGCGGTGGACGCTACTCGCGCTCGCAGCGCTGCTCGCCGCGCACACGATTCGAATACACGCGTCGTTGCCTCCGCCGCTCGTCGCTCGACGACATCCGCGCTCGACGACACCGCCGCCGATCTCGATCGCGCTCGCCGTCGCGTTCGCCCTCGGCGCGTTCGCGACGACCGCGATGGTCGTGAATGGCCTGCTGCTGCTCGCGGACCGTGCGATTCCCGTCGCGACGGCTTCGATCGTGTTCGCATCGCTCGCACCGTTTCAGGTCTTCGGTCGCGTTTGGTTCATGCGGCGCGGAGGACAGCTCGGCCGTCACGATGGCTCGCTTCCTTTCGTGTTGGTCGGCGCGGGCGTGCTCGCACTGCTCGCGGCGCCGCAGTTCGCTGCGCTCGCGATCTTCGTCGCGCTGTTCGGTGCCGGCGCCGGACTTCTCACGACGATGCGTGCCGCCGTCGTCGTCGCGCGAGTTGCACCCGAGCACACAGCCGTTCAGCTCGGCACCTACAGCTTCGTCGCGAGCATCGCTCGTGCCCTCGCGCCCGCGGCTTCGAGCTGGATCTACAGCTGCGTCGGTTACGAGCATTCTCTGGTCACCCTCGCGGCGATGGCCCTCGTTGCGGGCGCTCTCGTCTGGCGCGCGACCGCGTGTGCATGCCCGAACCAGCCGCGCGCCACATGCCGTTCCTGGCTCCAGAACGGCGGCGTCTCCTGTACGCGATGAGCGATCCGATGTCACCGATCGCCTAGTCAGCTCGACCCCGATCGGAGCCGAGGTCACGACCGGTCTCCTCGGTTCAGCGGGACAGGCTCGACGAGGCACGACCATGGCGCCGCGCCTGTGGCATTCTCGGTGATTCCTACTGGGAACGTATCGTGACGCGATCGAGCTGGGTCACACCGAGCGTTGTCGGCATCGTGCTCGCCACGTTCTTCTCCGACGTCGGGCACGAGATGGTGACCGCGGTGCTGCCGCTCTACCTCGGAAGCATCGGGCTCGGCGCGGCGGCGCTCGGAGCGATGGAAGGCGCCGCGGACCTCGCGTTCAGCCTTTCGAAGCTGGCCGGCGGCGCGGTCGGCCATCGCGTGAAGCACAAGCGACCGTGGGCGACCGCGGGCTACCTCGCAACGACGCTTGGCACCGGCGCGATCGCCCTGGTGCAGGGCCTCGCGTTGGTGATGACGTTCCGGATGTTCGCCTGGTTCGGGCGCGGCTTCCGCTCGCCGCTGCGCGACTTCTTGCTCGCCGACGAGGTCGGCGCCTCGCACTTCGGCCGCGCGTATGGCTTCGAACGCACCGCGGACATGATCGGCGCGTTCGTCGGTCCGCTCGTCGCGGCGGGGCTGGTGTGGTCGGGCATGGACTTCAAGAGCGTCATCTTGTGGAGCATCGTGCCGTCCGCGATCTCCGTGATCGCGATCGCCTCGATGACGCGCGATCGCGAGGTGCCGCCCGCGCCGGTCCCGAGCTCCCCGACCGAGAAGCGCGGCCTGCCGCGTGCGTACTGGTGGTTCGTCGGCGGGGTCTTGCTGTTCGGGCTCGGCGACTTCTCGCGGACGTTCCTGATCTTCCTCGCGGCCGGGGTGGTCGGCGAACAGGGCGGGGCCTCGGGCATGCTCTCGACCGCGGTGCTGCTCTATGCGGGCCATAATCTGGTCAGCGCGCTCGCTGCCTATCCCGCCGGCAAGATCGGGGATGCGCGGTCCAAGTCGAAGGTGTTGATCTTCGGCTACGGGCTCGGGGTCGTGACCAACGTGATGCTCGCGATCGCGGGTGCCTCGCTTGGCTGGCTGATCCTCGCGATCGCGCTCTCGGGCATCTACATCGCGATCGAGGAGACGCTCGAGAAGGCGGTGGTCGCGGACTTGCTGCTGCGCGATCAGCGGAGCCTGGGCCTGGGCGTGCTCGCGAGCGCGAACTCCGTTGGCGATCTCGGCTCCAGCGTGTTCGTCGGCGTGATGCTCGCGAGCGGGCATGCCACGCTCGCGTTCGCCGTGCCGGCGTGTGTCGGCGCGTTCGGGGTGATCTGGATGTCGATCCTGGCGCGTCGTGGCATCGTGAAGTGACCGCGTGCACGCATGAGGTTGACGCGACAGAGTCTCGAGCGGTGGCAGGTCGTGGTCTACGCCGTGGCCATCGCCGTGGGCGCGGGCGTCGGGCTCGGGCTGCCGCGGTTCGGCGGCATGCTCGCGCACGGCTTGTGGCCGCTGCTCGGCGTGCTTCTCTTCGTGACGTTCCTGCAGGTGCCGCTCGCCGATCTCGGCGGCGCTCTCGGGCATCGGCGGTACCTCGGCGCCCTCCTGATCGGGAACTTTGCGGTCGCGCCGATCGTCGTGTGGGTGCTGTCGGGGTTCCTTCCGGAGGACCCATCGATGCGCCTCGGCTTCTTCCTCGTGATGCTGGTGCCGTGCACCGATTGGTTCACGACGTTCACGCATCTCGGTCGAGGCGACGGGCGGCTCGCGTTGGCGTCGACGCCCGTCCTGCTGCTCGTGCAGATGGCACTGCTGCCGGCGTTCCTCTGGATCTTCCTCGGATCGCAGGCGACGGCGGGGATGAGTGCGGGGCCATTCGTGCGAGCGTTCCTGGGCATCATCCTCGTGCCCGTCGTGTTGGCGCTCGCGGTCCAGCGTGCGGCCAAGCATCGGGCTCGCGTGGCAGAGGTCCTGGAGCGATCCGCGTGGTTGCCGGTGCCGCTCCTGGGCCTCGTGCTGCTCGTCATCACGGCCAGCGAGATCCACGGGGTCATCGATGCGGTCGCCGAGCTCGCGCTCGTCGTGGTGCTGTTCGCCGTCTACCTCGCGGTCATGCCGGCTGCGGCCGTCGGCATCTCCAGGCTGTTCGGCCTATCGGGGCCGGCAACACGGACCGTGATCTTCAGCCTGGGCACCCGAAACTCGTTCGTGGTGCTCCCGCTGGTGCTCGCCTGGCCCGGTGCCGGCGCGGTGGCGGCGTCCGTGGTGGTGATCCAGTCGCTCGTCGAGCTTTGCGGCATGCTCGCGTATCTCGCGCTCGCGCGCCGCGGCAGCTCGTGAGGACGGCCTTCGTCTCCGAGTCGACAACGGCGACCGTTCCGATCATGAGGAGCTTCCCGTCGATGTTCGCGATCGCGAGCGCGTCGAGCGCCATCGCAACAGAGGCGACAGCGAACACCTGCCGACACCGCACCTCACGGCTTGAGCTCCGCGCGATAGCCGGACTTTTCGACTGCCTTGATCGCCGCATCGGCCATGCCGTCACGACCGTCGTAGCGCACGACCGCATTCCCGGACTCGAAGTCCACGCTCGCCGACACGACCCCAGGAACCTCCTTGAGCGCGTTCGCGATCGTGCTCGTGCACTGCTTGCAGTCCATCCCGATCACGGTGAGGTTGAGCGACGCCTTGGCAGGTGCCTCGCCGGAGCCGGCCGACGCGTTGCCGTTGCCGATCAGCGGGTATGCGGCCAACGCGACCGTCAACACCGTCGTGACCCACAGCCCGATGTGCGCGGCCTTCCGGCTTCGCGGGGCGGCGCACCCGCACTCGTCCTTCTGCCGTCGGTACGCGAGCCAGAACCCGAATGCGAGCGCGACGGCCGTCGCGACGAGGAAGTGGATCCGATACGGCGCGAACCTCGCGGCGAAGCCGGCGCCGGAGATGCCGAGCAGCGCGAGGGCCGCAGGCAGCAGGCAGCAGGCCGAAGCCGCGATTGCCGCGATGGCGGCCCCGACCATCGGCAGTGCGACACGATCGCTGCGCGGTGCGACCTCGCGAGCGCCGGTAAGACGCGCGCGGATTGCCTCGACGCTCGGCGCCCCACCAGCGTAGAGGCGGCACGAAGACGCGTTCGACCGCTCCTGGCCGGTGATGTCCATCCCGTCGATCAGGATCGTCGGGGATCCCCAACCGCGCGCCCACTCGGGCGTGTCGGGGCGTTCGACGTCGACTTCCTCGATCGGGAGGTCGCGCTTCTCGGCCGCGAGCGCCTCGCGCAGGGCCGTGCGCGCGGCATCGACGTTCGGGCAACATTCGAAATAGAGCAGCTGGATCTTCATGGGCACTTCCCTTCGTCGCCGCAGGCTGTTGATCTGGCATCGAGCGGGCGCCCGAGCTCATCGAGGAACGGACAAGAGCCGAGTGCCGCACCGCTCTCGCAACTCTGCGCGAGCCGTGCGAGGGCATCGCGCATCTCCTGTAGCTCCGTGATGCGTCGATCGATATCGGCGAGCTTGGTCAGCGCGCGCTCGCGAACGCGCTCGCACGGCAAGCGCGCCGACACGCGCAGGGTGAGCAGGCTCTTGACTTCGGCGAGGGAGAAGCCGAGCGCGGTCGCGCGTCGGACGAACGCCAAACGGCGCACGGTCTCGTCGTCGTACTGGCGCTGTCCCGCGGTCGATCGACGGACGCGGCCGAGCAGACCCTCCCGCTCGTAGAATCGCACCGCATCGATCGACAGTTCCGCCTGGCGCGCGACGTCGCCGATCTTGAGCATCGGCTGCGCGGGGTGGCGTTTGGCGATCGGCATGGACGAATCCTAGAGCTGGAGTTGACTCCAGGTGCAAGGCCGTATCGTGCGGTCGCCGCGCGGGCACGAATTGTCGCGCCATCCCGTCCACTTCCGCGCCTTTCGCGAGCGGTGTTTGGAGGCGCGAACGCCGGTTGACTCGGCGACGAGCTGATCCGGCAGGACAGCGTACACGACGAGGTACGGATGACGCCTCACCTTCGCGCGACGGATCTCATGCATCTCGATGCGAGGCCAGCGTGGTGCTGACTGCGGCAGCAGTTGGACGCGGCGGATGACGCGTCGCACAGCTTCTTCGAGGTCGATACCGCGACCGGGTCGATCGGCTTCGTCGTAGGCGATGGCACCACGAAGCTCGTCGCGCGCCGCAGGATGGTATCGCGCTCGTTTCACCGGCTGGTGTCGCGTAACTCTGCGCGCAGCTCTCGGTGCACGTCGTCCGCGTCCATCAACTCGACGCGGTTATCGGCGACGTCCTTCATGCGCTGCTCGATCTCCTTCGACCACTCGCGCTCCCATTCCGGATCGAGCGACTCCCCCACGAGGCTCTCGTAGAGCTCGTCAGCCAGCTCTTGCCGCTCCTCGGGAGGGAGCGTCAACAGCTCGCGTCGAAGCTCAGGCCTGATCGACATCGCTAAACAGTGTACCCGATGCCGGTGCTTGGCGACGTAGAAGTACCGTCATCGCTTTCGGCTGCGAAAGTCTGATCGCGTGACGCCGCCGGATGAACGGATCAGCGACGCGTCCCAGGACCAGCCCGAAATCGCTTCGAGCCCCTCGATCGTCTCGCGAGGCAAACTGCCCTCGCGATAGCGGGCACGGCAGTACGTGACCCAAGAGCCTAGGGCATCGCCATTTGTGACGAGCGTATCCTTGACCTCGCTCCAGCCGTGCTTCGCGACGAATGCTGCGAGACGGGCGATCCTTATGCGTTGAGAGAGCGGCGTGGTTCGGCGGTCCACCCTGGGATGCTCTCCAAGCCAGCAGCAAGCCAGCTCGGCACCAGACCCTTGCGATACAGCGCGCGAATGTTCTGCAGCCACAGCCCGATTCGCGTGCCGTCCTTTGTTCGCGTCTCTTGATCGATGACGCTCCAACCGTGGCGCGTGACGTGACCTCGCAGCTGCTTGAGGTAGTGCGCTTGCTCGGCAGTCCGCGGATCCCACACCCAACCGGGAATCGCCTCCAATCCGTCCACGATCCACTGGTCGAGCTCGCCGCGCTTGTACTCCGCGCGACGGTGCGCGATCCAGCGATGCAGCTGGATGCCGTTGACGATCGTCGCTCCCTTCACGGCTGCCCAACCGTGTTCTTTAACGTAGCGCCGAAGGAGATCGAGCGTTCGCACGTACGCGTCGCGATAGGGTGCCCACGACCAACCTGGAATGCTCTCGCACTCGGCGACCAGCCAGGCCGGGATCCGATCTTTCCGATAGTCCTCTCGTCGTGTCGCTACCCAGTTGAACAAGCGCACCCCGGGCGGCACGACTGTATCGCGCGACAGGTTTGACCAGCCTTCCTTCTCGATGAACGCCCGCAGGAGCGAGAGTTTCCATTTGTGATTTTGGACGATCGCACCTTCCCTGCGAGTCGAGGGTTTGCGTCGAGCGCGCCTCGTCATCGGTATGATCGCATCACGGCTTTCGATTGCGCGCCTGCTCGACGGCCACGCGCGCGAACGATCGACTGCTCGCGAGTCAGCCCGTCGACTGACACCAGAGCTGCACACGCTCGCGCGATGATCTCTTTGCGTAGCGCGGGCTCGATCTCGCCTTCGCTCTTCATTCTCGCCTCGCTGGGTTGCACCGAGAATACCAGGTCGCGAGGAACCGATGCGGTATGCGACGATCGCGAAAGGTGTTCAGCGACGACGAGAAGGCGCGCAAGCTTCAGCAGCTCCGCGAGCTGAATGACGCGGAGCTACTCGATGCGTGGCGGCGGCTCGGACGCATGCTTCACGAGCGCGCGCACAAGGATTTCGAGTTCATCCTCGAAGCATGCCTCGATGCCCTTCCTTACCCCGAGGCCATGAAGACGATACTCACCGTCACCACGTGGGACGTCGCAGGGGAGTGCCTCGTCCCATCGACAGCGGGCAACCGAAGAATCATCGAGCGCACGATCGTCGCTGCTCTCGACACGCTCGATGACATCGACATCGACCTCTCGAACTGACGAGCGTACGTGGGTTCGTTCAAAGCGTTCGACGTCGGAAACGATTCGCGCGCCTCATCCCATGCTCCCCTTCGTTGATCCAGCATCGTTGTCCGCTGGCGTTCGGAGAACCGTCGTGTCCAAAGGAACGTGGCCGTCACCCATGAACCACGTCGCGAACTCCTCGCAATCATCGCGGTGTCCCTCGACCTGCACCCACTGACGATCGGCGAGGACCTTCAAAGCTCCACCACTGGCGCAGAGGACGTGAAACTTATGTAGCCGGTACGGGGAGCTGGTATCTACCGAGATCGTGGTGGTGGTGGGCCAGCGGGCGCGCAGTGCTTCGGCGAAATGATCGGGACCAGCGGGCCACGCAGCTTCAGTCTCTGATTCGAACGTGTAGTGATACGCGGCTTCGTTTGCAGTCATCGTTTCGCACCAGTCTTGCGCTGCAGCGCATGGAAGGATCCGGTCGCACAAATTCTCGGATGCAGCCGCACGATCGGCCAACCGTCGCAGCGAATCGCATGCGGCCTCACGATCATGGTGAAACGCGAGGTCTGTGATGGGCTCTATGGCACCACTGGGCTGATTTTCCTCGGGATTCCGGCGCTGGTTGGGTAGTCCCGTTGCCTGGCCGGCGTACACAACGCGACGTGAGGACTCAGCTCGACGAAGGTGCAGCGAAATGCGGCAGGGGGCTCACCTCATTCGTCGTGACATACCCGACGACCGTGACCGAAGATGATGCGGAGGTTTCTCGCCGTGGGTGATTTCGAGGGGAGAGGAGGCGAGAACACCACGAAGTCAGTCCCTGGCTCATCGCATCCTGCCGGCTCGGCGATGAGCGCGTTCTTCGCCGCCGCGAACCAGCACGCACCCGTGCCGGTAGATCCGCGTGTGCCCGGAAAGAAGCCCGATCACGCCGCCGCGTGGCCGGACGAGAAAGACCATCTCGTGTCCACTGACGCGCAGAAGATCGCCGAGGCGCACGCGATCGCGGAGGCGTCGGTGCTCGCGATCTCGCTGAAGCAAGACACCCGCGACGCGAAGTATCGCGCGGTCGATACGCTCGATCGCGTCGCCGATCCCGAGATGCGCAAGCGGATGATGGTGCACTACGAACGCATCACCGACGAGAAGCTCGACGCGTCGATCGAGAAATCGGCATCGTTCGACAAGCGCGACAAGGAGCAAGCGCTCGATCTGATCTCGACCCAGCGCGATGCGGCCTACACGAAGCTGGCCGGGCTACCGCCTGCCGAGAAGGCCAGCCTGGAGAAGAACGCCGAGACGTGGGCGAGCCAGGTTCTCGCGGTCACGCGCCCAGATGACGCCGACGAAGACGGCAACGCGCGCAAGATCGTCAACGTCCTCGGACCGCTGGAGCCGTATCAGATCGAGGCCGTGCGCGCGGCGGTTCGCGCACAGACCGGCGGCAAGTCGATCTACCAGGAGCTCGATCGATCGCTCTCGGGCAGCGAAGGTGACGCCGCGGTCGCGGCGCTCAAAGGCGATCCGGTGTTCAGCGGTACGATCGCGCTCGCGACGGCGAACGGCGATCTCGAAACCGTACGCGACACCCTCGGGTGGATGAGCGGCGAGCAGATCGCCGAGATGAAGGCGCGCGGCGCGAAGGTCGGTCTCGACACTGACTGGATCGCCAACTCGGTGCCCGAGAACCACCGTGCAGAGGTGCAGGCGCTGGTCGACGCGAAGGGAACGAAGGCCAACAAGAACGCGGCGGCTGAAGGCGAGCGGATCGCCGAGCTGTTCTCGGATCCGCGTGAAGGGTTGTCGATCACGTCGATCCAGGACAAGCAGAAGCTGCGCGACCTCGAGACCCACGCGGCGCCGAACATCCTGAGCGAGCTACGGGACAAGTCTCCCGAGGAGATCCACGCGGCGCGCGCGGCCTGGGAGAAGGCGCATCCGGTCGAATCGTGGGGCGCACTCGCCGAGCGCTTCCGAGACGGCGACGCGAACACGTACCTGCGGATGCAGGCGCTCATGAACGGCGACAAGGTCGGCGAGCGCGCGTACGCGCTGCGCGAGGCGATGCGGACGCACGACCAGGCCGGCATCGAGGCGGCGCTCGCGAGCCCCGATCTCGACAACGACAAGGACGCGATGAAGAAGGCGGTCGCTCACGCGGAGCGTCTCGCGCTGATGGGCCGCGTTCGCGACCTCGATGCCCGCGATCGGCAACTGACCGCGCCGCTGACCGGACAGAGTGGAGGTCGCACGCTGGATCAACAGCTCGCGGACTCGTACAGCGACTACGTCAGCTCGGAGCCGGAGATCGACGACCCGAGTGACGCGCTCCGTGTGGCGGCGAGCTACAAGGACGAGGACACCCGGCGAAAGCAGGCGCGCAACGATCAAATCGCGACGCGTCAGATGCTCGACAACGGTGAGCTGTCGACGGCGACGAAGATCCACCGCGCCCGGCAGGCCGGCGACGTCAAGGGCGAGTCCAAGCTGATGCAGGGCATCGGAGGGAACGAGGAGCTTCGCGACGTGCGGCTCGACTACCTCGCGACGTACGACGAGCGGATGTTCCGTGGTCTCGAGACCGACCGCTTCCAGCTCATGGCGAACCTCGTCGGCGATGACGACAAAGGCGAGATCGCCAACCGCATCGCGCTAGCAGGCTGCTGAGAAACCCGAGTCTGGGATCGACTCGGTGATCCGGTCCGGATAGGGTCGGATGCATGCGCGGCACCGACGACAAGCAGGCCACCATGTTCTCGGTCGTATCCCCGGAGCGCAG
>JAEYYV010000035.1 GCA_023428295.1 Pseudomonadota bacterium | reverse complement strand
ACCGAAGACCCAAGCCAAGACCGACCCGAAGAAGAACGTCGAGACCAAGATCGGGCTCGCCGAGAAGACCGAGCCCACGCCCGAGAACCTCAGCGCGAAGGTCGCGGCGCAGTACACGACGATCGGCAAGCGGCTCGGCGCGATGGGCGCGAACGCGGATCCGCACTGGTGGGTCCTCTATCGCCGCATCGTGATCAACGAAGCGATGAAGGATCGCACGAAGCTCGTCGAGGCAGCTCGGCTCCTCGCGCAGATCCAGGGCGAGATGGCCGCGCGCGACGCGAAGTAGTCACTCCTTGAAGATGTGAGCGACCGTCGCGCAGTTCCGCGTGTACGTCGCCGCGGGCGCAGCGTCGACGAGCAAGCAGATCTCGTTGAGCCCCTGCTGGAGCGGACGCTGGAGCGTGATGCTCGCGCGGCCGTTGTTGCCGACGGTGAGATCGAGGGGGCCCTCGATATCCGTCCCGCGGATCACGATGTAGCGCATTGCATTGCTCGGACCGCCTTGCACTTCGAACGTGGGCGTCTCCTCGTTGATGATCGCCGGCAGGTTCACGAACGTCGGTCCCTGATACGCGCTGCCCGCGACGGTGCGAACGCCACCGGCGTCCACGCGTACGCGACCGGCCGGCCCCGGTCCACCGACGTCGAGCGTCGCTGTCGTCACGTCACCGCCGCCGCGGATGAGGATGATGCCGCCCGATCCGGCGCCGCCGCTCGTGGTGCCCGACGCACCTGCGGATCCCTTCGCGGAGATCGTATTCGAGATCGTCACCGAGCCACCGGCGAGGAACGACACGGTTCCACCGCCACCACCACCGCGACCTCCCGGCGGTGAGATGACACCCAGTGCGGGAACGCCGCCGCCTGCGCCGCCGCTGCTCGCGTTCTCGCGCTTCTCCGACTTGTCGATCGTCGTCAGCTGAGGATCGCCCTTGTACGCTCGCGCACTCGTTCCGGCTGCGCCCGCGACGCCCGTGCCGCCCGCTTCGCCTTCGCCGTTCGCGCCCGTCGTCGCGGTCAAGAGCACCGCACCAGCACCCGCACCACCGTTGTTGCCGCCCGGACCTGCGGCTTCCATGGTCCCGTCGAACTCGGCCTTCACCTCCGCAGCGATGTTGATCGATGCCGTCGCCTCGACGAGCACCGGTCCCATCGTCCCCTTGATGGCTCCCATCGTCAGGTTCACGCGCGAGAACTTGTTCACGCCCTCGGCGAGCGCGGGGATGGTGGCGCCATTGTTCTCCCACTCCGCGCGGCCTTGCAGCGTCAGGATGCCGCTCAGCGTTTGCGACACGGGCACACCGCCCGCGTCTTGCGTCACCTTGACGTCGAGCGGGATCACGTCGGTCGCTCCGAGATCCGGATCGACGAGCGCCGTGACGGTGAGCGCGATGTGATGGCCATACGCATCGACCTCCTGGCTCGCCGCATCGACGGTGATCATGGGGACCTTCGTCGCACCGGGTGACGCGACGATCTCGACGGTGACGCCGCTCTGCGCGATGTCCGTCCCCTCGATCACGATCACCGGCTTGCGACTTCCGCCGTCACCTTGGCCTTCGATCAGCGCGATCGGTGCGACGGAGGTGATGGCGAGCGCCGCCGGATTCGCGTCGACGACCATCTGCATGTCGGGCATGGCGTCCGCCTGCTTCGGAAGATCGTTCGGGTTGTACAGCAACGAACAACCGGCGAGCGTCGTCGAAGCAAAGGCTAGGTTTGCCAGCACATGCCGCATCCGCCGATTATATGCGCGGAATCGCGAAGCTAACGTCCGGCTCACGGATCGTCGTCATCACCGGCAGCTAACGCTTCGTTCCTTCGTTCGCCGCGTGCGAAGACCGACAATGATCGGATGCGATCGATCACGGTGGTGGTGAGCATGACTGTCGCGGCGTGCTTCCCGCGCGCGAACATCGACAACACGCTCGTCGGACAAGCGCCGCAACCACAGCAACAGCCCGCACCACTTCCTCCGCCACAACCTCCACCACCGGCACCACCACCGGCGCCGGCCGCACCGCCGCAGCAGCCGTACGCTCCGCAACCGCAGCCGTACTATTACCCGCCGCCAGCGTATTACCCGCCGCCGCCGCCGCCGATGGTCACGCCCGAGTCGGGCCGCACGCGCGCGCGCACGATGCGGAGGTGATCGCCAACTTCGCTACCGTCGGTGTCCTCGCGTCGGTCGACATCCTCGTGCGACAAGACGTGCAGAACAGCGGCGTCGGCACGATGATCCTCCTCGGTGGACTGCTGGGCGGTGGTGCGGGTGGCTGGCTGCTCACCGAGAAGTACGAGGTGGACGGCGGCACGGCGCGCGCGACGACGCTCGGTCTTCTCACCGGCGTCGCCAACGCAGCGCTGCTCATCGAGCCGATCGGGTGGACGCGCCCCGAATCGATCTTGGGCATTCTCTTCGTCGGCTCGGCGCTCGGTGCGGGCGGCGGCTTCATGTATGGAAAGGCCGCCGAGCTCACGAGTGGGCAAGCCGTGTTCGTCGGAAACCTCGCGACGCTCGGTGCGGCGACCGCGGCGTTCGGTGCGATCACGGGAAGCCGGGATGGCGAGTTCGGCGACTGGGAGAGCGGCACGTTGGCGGTGGGGCTCGATGCCGGGCTCGTCGCGGGCGCGCTGATCGCGCCGCACCTCGATTGGTCGCCTCGGCGCAGCAAGATGGTGTTCGCGGCGACCGGGGTGGGAGCGCTCGTCGGCGGCATGATCGCCGGCCTCACGACCAACACGAACGATGGTGGCAGCAGTCGCGAGCCGAACGGCGACATCGTCGCAGCGAGCATGACCGCCGGCATGTGGGGCGGCTTTGTCCTCGGTGCGATGATGACCCGCGACTCGCTACCCGACGCGAAGTACACCAAGCGAGCACCGCCGGTCACCCCGCCGCCGCCGGCTCCGACGGCGACGACATATGCCCCCTGGATCGGCGACCGAGGCCAACTAGGAGTCATGGCCGGCGGAACCTGGTAGCCCGCGCACTTGCATGGGCGCTGCTCCCGGGTGATCGTAGCCGGGCATGATCGCGTGTGTGCTTTGCTCGTCACCCCGCTCCATCGGGGTCCTGTGTACAGCTCACGGCGTCGCGATCGCGTCTCCGGGAATCACGAGCGAGCAGATCTTCTCGCGCGTGCAGAACCCAACCGCGGCGCTGATCGACGCGTGGGGCGTTGCTCACGGAATCGTCGACGGCGCGAAGGTAGGACGTGATCCGCGCGTCGATCTCGCCGTCCTTCACGCATCGGTCTCGAGCGAGCACGCGGTGCTCAAGTCGGGCGACAGCGGCTGGCACATCGTCGACAACTCGAGCCGCAATGGCACCGAGGTCGAGGGCAATCGCGTCACCGACGTCGCGCTCGCGGGCGGCAACACGATTCGCCTCGGCGACGTGAAGCTGTACTTCTGGCCCGACGCGCTTCCCAAGATCGAACCGCCGCGCGGCTCGGGTCGCACGGCGCCCACGCGACGCGACGAGCTCGTGTTCAGCGCGAAGGTCACCACGCCGCGCGGTCACCAGCTCGATCTGCGCCAGCGCGTGGATGGCGGCGTGCTGCGGATCGGCGAGTCGTCGATCGAGCTCGCCGCGATGGAGTTCGGTCTCTTGCAGTTGCTCGTCGAGCGTCGTCGCAACGTCACGGACGCGGAGCTCGCCTACGTGGCGTGGCACGAGATCGCGGATGCGCTCTCGTTCCGCTCCGTGCAGGCCGACAGCGAGAACGTGCGCGAGCTCGTGCATCGCGTTCGCCGCAAGCTCGCGAGCGTGTCCGCCGACGACTTGATCGAGAGCAAGCGTGGCGTCGGGTATCGCCTCGCTGGAGAACCTGCCTGACGAAAAAGCGCGACGAAGGAGCTAGGTAGATGACACCGACCAAGAGGGCGACTCGGAACTGCGTAGCGTTGCTGGTGATGGGGCTCATGCTGCTCATGACCACCCCCGGATGCGCGACGCTGTTCGCGGCAGGCCCGGACACCATTCCGGTGCAGACCAATCCGCCCGGCGCGTGGGTGTACGTGAACAGCATGCCGGTCGGCCAGACGCCGACGACGGTGCAGCTCGATCGCAGCCGCCCCGGTCAGATCCAGATCTATCTCCCGGGCTATCAGCCGGTGATGATGTTCCGGTCGAAGACGCTGAACGGTTGGTTCATCGTCTCGATCCTGTTCTTCCTCATCCCGATCGTCATCGATCTCGCGACCGGTAACTGGCAGCGCTTCGATGACGGTCCGATCTACTTGAACCTCGTCCCCGCCGGTGGACAGGCGCCACCGACCTGGTTCCAAGGCCAAGGCGGCCCTCCGCCTCCGATGGGTCCACCCGCCGGCGGCATGGGCGCGCCTCCTCCTCCGGCGCCATGACACGTTCGACGAGCGGAGGTTGAATGATCGAGGCTCCGGCGACCAAGCGTCGTCGCCGTCAGGTGTGGTGGGCGAAGCGACTGCGTAGAGTCGGCCTCGCCTGGCAAAACATCCTCGAGATCCGCCGCGCGGGTCGACTCACCGCTCCCTACGGAGCACCGTTCGAAGTCGTCCACGAAGAGCGCGTCTATCGGCTGCGCCACTACGCGAAGACACCGGACGCGGAAGCCGTTCCCGTCGCCGCGCCGCTCTTGCTCGTGCCTCCGCTCATGGTGGCGTCCGAGGTCTACGACATCTCGCCGGATGTCTCGGCGGTCGCCGCGCTCTCGCGATGGGGCGTCGACGTGTGGCTCGTCGACTTCGGCGCGCCCGAGCGATCCGAGGGCGGTATGGATCGGACGCTCGACGATCACGTGCGCGCGGTGTCCGACGCGATCGATCGCGTGCGCGCGGCGACGGGACACGACGTCCACCTCGCCGGCTACTCGCAGGGCGGCATGTTCTGCTATCAGGCGGCCGCGTTCCGCAAAGGTGCGGGGCTCGCGTCGGTGATCAGCATGGGCAGCCCCGTGGATCTGCATCGCACGGTGAAGCTCGGCGAGGACACGACGGAGCGCATCGTGTCGGGCGTTCGCTCGCTCGTCGAGTGGCCGCTGCAACGCATCGAGGGATTGCCCGGCTTCTTCACGTCGACGGGCTTCAAGCTGCTGAGCGCTCGCAAAGAGGTGAAGCAGCTCGTCGACTTCGTGAAGAACCTGCACGATCGCACCGCGCTCGAGAAGCGCGAGGCGAAGCGCTTGTTCCTCGGCGGTCAAGGCTTTGTCGCATGGCCCGGCCCCGCGTTCCGCAAGTTCGTCGACGAGCTGATCGTGGGCAATCGTATGCAATCGGGTGGCTTCGTGATCGATGGCCACACCGTGACGCTCGCAGATCTGTCGTGTCCCATCCTCTACTTCGTCGGGAGTCGCGACGAGATGGGCAGGCCCGCCGCCCTGCGCGGCATTCGTCGCGCCGGGCCGCGCGCGC
>JAEYYV010000021.1 GCA_023428295.1 Pseudomonadota bacterium | reverse complement strand
CCTGCACGCCGGTGCGCTCGAACAGCTCGAGGTAGCCGCGCTGCTTCGCGTACGCCTCGACGTCCTGCGAGCCGAACTGCAGGTAGAAGCTCACGCCGTCCTTCACGCGCTTGCCGGCCTGCTCGGCGTCGGCCATCACGCGCGCGTACATGTCGATGTCGTCGCGCTTGCCGGCGGTACACGAGCCGCCGTACGCGATGTTCAGGCGCACCTTGCCGATCTCGTTGATCACGGCGCCGTTCTTGGGATCGCTCGCGATGCCGCGGTCCGGATCGCCGGGCGTGGCCACCATCGGGACAATGTCGCCGAGCGCGATGCGATGCACGCCGCCGTCGTGGTGCGCACCCGCGTCGGGAGACACGACCTTCGCGCG
Organism: Pseudomonadota bacterium; assembly: GCA_023428295.1. Taxonomy (GTDB): domain Bacteria; phylum Myxococcota_A; class Polyangia; order Haliangiales; family Haliangiaceae; genus JABFXX01. Next base: position 35,121 of record JAEYYV010000021.1, on the reverse strand, counting down.
CAGCTCGTCGACGGTCACGCCCGGACGGCGCGACGCGATCCACTGGAGCATCGTGTCGTCGACTTCCATCACGGCCCCGCGCGCCGAGCACTCGGTGGCCATGTTCGCCAGCGTGGCGCGCTCGTCGGGAGTCAGCGCGAACAGGCCTTCGCCACCGAACTCCATCACGCGGTTCAGCGTCTCTTCGCGCTTCGCGTACGTCGCGAGGATGTGCAGCATGACGTCCTTGGCCGTCACGCCGGGGCGCAACGTGCCGACGAGCTCGAAGCGAATCGACTCGGGCACGACCATCGCCGTGAAGCCCCAATAGAGGAGGGCCGCGTACTCCGTGGAGCCAACGCCCCACGCGAGCGCGCCCGACGCGCCACCCATGCACGTGTGGCTGTCGGTGGCCTGGACGAAGTCGCCCGGATCGATGAACTTCTCGCGCGCTACCTGATGGCAGATGCCGGGCGAGACGCCGTCGACCGCGCTGTAGTTGCGAACGCCGGTGCGCTCGGCAAACGCGCGCTGCTGCACGCGCAGCTTCTCGATCTTGTCGGCGTACTTGGCCATCGATGGAACGCCCGTCGCGTAGATCAGGTGGTCCTCGAACACGGCGAACTTGGTCGGGTTCTGCAGCGTGTAGTTCGCGCCGTACTCCTCGGCCAGGAAGAGATCGACCTGCGCGGTGGTGAACTCGTGCGAGTAGCCCGCGTCCACCTTCGCGAGGATCGCGTCGCCCGGCTTCACGTACTGGCCTTGGCCAGGCAGCAGCTTGTTCGCGAGGATCTTCTCGGTGATGTTCATCGGGCGCGCTTCGGTGCCCGTCGGTGGAACGGTGATCTCGCCCTTCGACAACTTCGCGCAGAACGGCAACAGGCCGCCGCTCTCGATGATGCGCACCGTGATCGCGTCGTGACCCGCGGTGAACTCCTCGAGTGCGATCGACTCGCCCGCTTCGAGGCGGCGGAGCAGCGCGTGGTCACCCATGAGCTGACCGATGTTGATGTTGTTGCGCGCGTGGATCGGCGCGAACGACGACGCGATCGCGAGGCGGGAGCCGCTGAACACCTCGCATTGCGCGGCCTGCTCGCGGCTCGAGCCGACGCCCTTCTGTGCGCCGGCGACGATCACCTCGAAGCCCTGGAGCGCGCCCTGCGGCACGACGCGTTGGCCGTTCACGATCAGACCCGCATACGCGTTCTTCGCGATCTCTTTCGGGTCGTAATCGAAGCACACCCACGCGGGCGTCATCGCGTCCGTGTTGATGTCGTCGAGCAGCTCCTCGGCCGAGACATCTGCCGCACGCAGCGTCAGACTGCCCTCGAGCTGCTGGCGGATCTTCTCGGGATCCTTGGTCAGGTAGAGCACCCGCTTCCCCGGAGTCAGCGCGAAGGTACGACCAGACATCGGGGCGAACCGTACCACGCCCACGGCGTGGCGGCTGAGGACGAACGTGCGGAGCTGATCGCGACGCTCCGCTCGGCCAGAAGCCTCACCGTCTAGAGACAATCGTCTGTCCCGATCGCCGGAGCGCTGTTGTCCCTTCACGGCGGGCACGCGGCGGTTTATCGAGAAGCATGTCTCGGATGCCGTATGTAGGTCTCCACGTGGCCACTGGTGCGCGCCGGGCCACGGCCGCCGACATCGTGGCGAGTGTCCAGCGCGAGATCGCAGCCGGGTCACTGCCGGCGGGGAGTCGGTTGCCACCGGTCCGCGCCCTCGAGAAGCAGCTCGGACTCTCGAAGAATACGGCGCAAGCAGCGTACGACGAGCTCGTCGCGCGAGGACTGGTGGAGGCACGCGAGCGCGAGGGGATCTTCGTGCTGCAACCGAGTCGCGTCACGCCACCTGTGCCCGTGACGCAGATCCCGCTGCCTCAGCTCGTGCCGCCGCCGCTATCGAGGCCGGATCTCCCGACGCGCGGAACGACAGCGCTGTCGACGGTCTTCATCGATCCGGAGCTACTGCCCACGGATCGGATCGCGGAGTGCGCGCGCTCGGTGCTGCGCGAGCGCATGCCGGCGCAGTACGAAGCGCAAGGGTATCGCCCGTTGCGCGAGGCGATCGCGAAGCGAATGAACGCGCGTGGTCTCGACGCGAGTGCGGACGAGATCATCATCACGACCGGATCGCAGCAGTCGCTCGACATCGTCGCGCGCTCGCTCGTCACCAAGCGCGTCGCGTGCGAGTCGCCGGTGTACGCGTACGCGAAGCTACTGTTCGAGAGTCTCGGCAACGAGCTGGTCGGACTGCACCTCGATCCGTTTCGCGGCATCGATCTCGACGCGTGGGACAAGGCGCTCTCGACCAAGCCGTCGCTCGCGTATCTCATTCCGAGTTTTCACAACCCCACGGGGTACTCGTACTCGTCGGGCGAGTTGCGCGGCGTCCTCGATCTCTGCCAGCGACATGGCGTGGCGGTGCTCGAGGACGACTGGGGCAGCGACATGCTGTCCGACGGCGAGTACCGGCCCATGCTGCGCATGCTCGGCGGCAAGAACGTGCTGTACGTGAACTCGTTCACGAAGAAGCTCTTGCCGTCGCTGCGCGTGGGCTTTGTCGCCGCGTCGCCCGAGCTCGTGCCCACGCTCGTCGCGATGAAGCGGTTGTCCACGCTCGGCAACGCGTGGCTCACGGAAGCGGTGGTCGCGGAGTTTCTCGAACGTGGCTACTACGACACGCACCTCGCGTCCTTGCAGCGCGCGCTCGACACGCGCTACGCGGCGTGCCTGCAAGCGCTGGACGAGCTGATGCCCGACGGCGTGCGCTGGACACGTCCGGGCGGCGGACCGACGCTGTGGGTGGACCTCCCGCGATCGGTCGACATGCACGAGCTCGAGGCGCACCTGTCGCGTCGCGGCGTGCAAGTCTCCAACTCGTCGGCCGCGTTCGTCTCGGACACGCCGCATCTACACGGCTTCCGCGTGTCCTACGCGTTCTTGTCCGAAACGGAGATGCGGAGTGCGCTGACGATTCTCGCCGACGCACTCCGCACGCTATCAGCGACTACTACTGGAAGTAGGGCGTGATCGCCGCGTCGACACGCGCGAGGAGGTCACGCGTCAGTGCGGCCTGCGCGCCCGTGAGCGCCGGCAGCTGGGTGGTCAGCGTATCGCGAGCGGCGAGCAACGCCTCGTACGAGCCGAGGTTCTGCAGCGACTTCAGCGCGTCGACCGCGGCGCGCCGAACCGCGAAGTCGCGGTCCGCGTTCGTGATCGTGTTGCGTCCGTCGGTGGCGACCTGCGCGAGCACGTTTGCATCGGTGATCGGGAACGAGATCGCGCCTCGCGGGCGCACGATGTCGCGGAACCAGTAACCGCAGACGGCATCGGCTCCCGGGTTCGCACCCGCGAAGTCACAGAAGCCGCCGACGAGCGCGCTCCACGCGGTGATCGACTCCGTCGCGTCACCGCCGCGCGCGTAGCCCATGGTCTCGAGCCCGTAGTAGCCGAGGTAGAGATCCGCGTAGTCCACGGGCAGCCAGCCGTCGAGGAACATGCTCGCGACGTACGTGTACCAGGGGAGCTGGTAGTCATAGAGCGGCGTCGGCGACGGGTCGTCGAAGCGCACGCAGTTCGGATCGTACAGAGTGTCGTCGTCGGTGCAGAACGGCTGCGACGGCAAGTTCGGCGACATGCCATACAGGAAGCGCAGCGCGTCGATGTCGTACGGGCCGGGAACCGGCTGGACGAACGAGACGTCCGCGATGTTGTACTCCATCGTCGACGACGTTGGCGGGACGAGCGAGCCCTTGAAGTTGTGGCGCAGTCCGAGCGTGTGCCCGACCTCGTGCAGCGCGACCTCCTGTACGTAGTTCTCGAGCTTCTCCTTCGCGGTGAAGCCGGTCTCGCCCGAGAAGCCGCGGCGCTCGTCGGCGTAGCGAACGCACAGAGGATCGGATCCTTGGTCCTGCCACACGAGGCGCGGGACGGCCTTGCGCTTCGTCGGCGGACGCGCGGGTGCACTCTCGTCACCGGCCTCGACGTCGTCCGGGAACGGCGAGAAGAACGCGCCCGAGAAGTAGACGCTCGCGCCGCGAACCTCACCGGTGTTCGGGTTCGTGCGCCAATCGGCGTACGCGTAGCCGAGCGTCGGATCGGTATCGACGATGAAGAAGTTGTGGTGATCGTCGCCGAACCTGTCGTTCGGTCCCGCGAGCTCGGCCTTGAACACTTGGTAGCCAAAGACGGTGTTCCACGACTCGATGCCGCGCTTCACGGCACCGACAATGTCTGCGCCGCCGAGCGCCGGATCGTTCTGGTACTGGAGGATGCCGCGCCCGATCTTCCACTTGATCGGCTGCATTCCCGGCTTGAACGCCCAGTGGACCGCGTTCTGTTGAACGATCGGGCTGCCGTTGTAGAAGTTCAGCGGATCGCTCGTGAAGAAGTGCGGAACGCCGGGGTTCGGCGTCGGCGTATAGCCCGCGGTCTCGTAGTAACGACGAAGGGTCACGCGCGTGGTCGCCGCGACGCGGAACTCGTTGATGTCGATGTCGTTGGACGACCCGATCGCCTCGTTCGAGTACGCGGCGAAGATGTGCGCGAAGCTTCCACCGTCGTTCCACGACTTGAAGTCCTCGACAAACGCGAGCTCGGTCTCGAGCTTGATCGGACGCGATCCCTCCGCCCACCAGTCGGCGAGCGCGCCGAAGCGGTTCTGACCGGCCGCAGGATCGATCAGGATGTAGTTTCCGGATCCGGGCAGCGCGTTGAACGGCCCATTGTTGACGATCTCGAACGCGTCGATGATCAGCTCGGGCGAGAAGATGTCGCTCGTGCCTTTGCGATCGTCGGCGTCGAACACGAACAGCTTTCCGTTCTGCTCGCGAAAGCGAACGACGCGCGTGCCGAGCGTTCCGGGCGACGGACCGTACGGTTGAAGTTGTTCGAGATAGGTGGACCAGAACCACCGTTCGGTGAGCGCACTCTTTCGGATCGCGAGATAAAACGATCCGCTCCCGTTCGATCGCAGATTCTTGTTCGTTCGCTCGACGATCTCTTCGACGGTCGTCGCGCGCGGAATCGCGACGAGGTCCTCCGTGCCGAGCAGCACATCCGATGCTGGTTCGATTTCTTCCGTCGGCTCCGTTACACAACCGACCAGTGATGTCGTCGCGAAAGCGAACGACAACCAAGCACCACGCACGATCCTATTCATCACATTCCTCCTAGAGTGAGCCGCCCGCGCTGCAACGGATACGCCATGCGATCGACGTCGTGAATCAGCACCGGCGACGGCGGGATTCGGACACGACGAGGCGTGATCGAGTTGCTCGCGTTCGAATCTGAACGCCAGATAGCGCGCAGAGCGCGCTGGATGTGACAGGCAATCGACGTTAGTGCCGCTTCATGCCGGTCCACCGAGTCATGTCACGTGACACCAGTGTCGCGTCGCATCTCAGATTTCGAGTAGTGAGATCGAATCGTCGTTGCAGGAAGCAACGTCGCGTTCGATCGCGTACTCGACAATCTGAGGCGTCGTGCCGCGCGCGAGAACGCGACGGCGCGAAATGTCATGTCACGTGGCGCCAATGTCACGTCGCATCTCAGATCTCGCGTACTCGAGGATCGATTCGTTGTTGGTCCGCGCGGCCCAGTCCGCAGCCTGCGCAGGAAACAACGAGACGCGCTCGATCACGTGCTCGACGATCTGAGGCCACGTCGTGCCGCCGTGCGCAGCGAACGCCGTGACGATCGTCTCCAATGCTTCACGATTGAAGCATCGGAGCATCATCGCGAGATCGATCGCGGGATCGCCAACACGCGCTTCGGTCCAGTCGAGAATCCCGGTCAGCGCACCACCTTCGTCGAGCAATAGGTGACCCGGGTGCATGTCACCATGCGAGAGCGCGACATGCGTAGGCCACATTGCATCGTTGTCCACCCACCGTTCCCATCGTTCGATCAGCTGCGCAGGTGGGTCGATCAGTTCACACGCCTTGCGGACGATTCGTGAACACTCCGCACGCTCTTCGCTGATCGTGCGTGCAGGCAGCAGCACATCTGTCACGCGCTGCAAGGCAGCGAGCACGCGACCGATCGCTTCGAGAAATGCGGGCGTGGGTGAAGCTGGATCGATCCCGTTCCACGCGGGCGCGCCTTGATCGAGTGTCACGACGGGAGTGCCATCGAGACGCGGATACGCGATCACGTCATCGGCGATGCGCCAATCCGGCACGGCTACGCCGATCCTGCCGCGCACGACCGATAGCACGCGCGCCTCCAGCGAAGCAGCCGCTGCGACGTCCGCGCGGCGCGGTGCCCGCACGATCCAGCGCACGCCTGCCGGATCGCGCGCGTGCACGGCGAGGTAGTCGAGACCCATCGTATCGAGCGTGGCGTCGACGAGTGAGAGACCATGGCGCGCCGCCGCAGCGACGATCGCCTCGAGTGAATCGAGAGCTTGAAACATATCGATCTCCGAACCGGAAGGAGCAGTGATCGCGAGGCTGCGATCACCAAACGGGTGCTGCGAGACTCGGGCTCGAGCTCAGCGCTTCCGGATCGACGCGATCATGTCGCCGAGCATAGCCTCGAACGTTCATCGGCGGATCTGGATCTGCCAGGCGCCGTGCTCGTTGTCCTCGTAGGCCTCCACGCGTGGATCGCCATCGCGAAAGATGAGGATGCGCTTCCCGTCGTCTTCACCCGTGCGGGGCTGCCCCCATTTGTGCGTGAAGAGATCGAGCAGCTCGTCCTTGGCAGCGGGGCGCGCTTTGAACGGAATGTCGAGCGACAGCATGCGAACGCGACCACCCATCATGTCGAGCTTGATCTTGGTGGCGGTGCGCTCCCACTCCGTCGGTAACAGCGTGAGGACGAAGTCGCGCCCCTGCGCCACGAGCTCTGTGGGGAACTGCTTCTTCACCTCGTCGACCGTCGCGTTCAGGATGGGAACCGCGTCGAGTACGTCGGGTTGCTCGCCGAACAGCACCGCCGCGGGGATGTAGTTATCGAACGCGAGGTCGTGCGACGAGCCGAGCGCATCGCGCAGCGTGGCGCGCCACCCCGTCGTGGGATCGGGCCACACGAGCACGCTCTTGCCGACGGGCTCGGTGGCAGGTAACCCGGGTCCCCACGCCTCGGTGATCAACGCCTCCGCGTGTGCGGGCAGGTTCAGATAGATCGCCTTGATCGTGCCGCTCTTGTCATCGACCGCGGTGAACTCGCGCACGCCGTCGACGCCCGTCGGAATTCCCGCGCGAACGTCGACCTGCCCGGGCGCGTGCGTGCGCGCCTCGGCCAGCTTCATACCGACCTTGAGGTTCGCGAGCGCACCCGGCGGCACCACGTGCGCGCCGAAGAACTCGGCAGTGAGCACGTGATACGGCACGTACTCGACCAAGCAGTTGCGCTCCAAGCAGTCGAGCTTCACCTTCCATCCCGTCGCCTCGCTCGCCCACATGATCTCCGGTTGTCCGAGCGCGTCCTTCGCGATCTCTGGATCGCCCCATGCTTTGGTGAGCAGCTCGCGCGCGGATTGGCCCTGAACGATCGCGACGATGTTCGCGACGATGCCCGCGTCGACGCGGACCTGCAGCTTCACGTCAGCGACGCCCGAATCGATCTCGAGGTGATCGCGAACGCCGCGATGGTCCTCGCGGAGTCCGGGCACGAGCTCCTTTGCCCGCACCACCGACATGCCGGGCTGCAGCTTCGCGAGGCCGCGCGGCGGTTCGATCGTGGGGCCAAAAAAGTCCGTCGTCGCTGCCGGTGCCGAGTTGCACGCGGCGATCGCGCTGACCACTGCGCAGATCGAGACGGGCCGCATGCTCCATTTCTGCCTCTAACCGCGCGACATGACAACGGGCACGGGGCAGAACACCCCGGCCGTCACAAATCACAACACCGAAGTCTTTCGACCATGAAGACTTTTCCGCTCGTCCTCGCTCTCTCCGCCTGCGTCGCCGATGCCTCCGAGGAGGATGCGACCACGCCCGTCGAAAGCACGACGACACAGCAGCTCGAGATCGCCGGCGAGCATCCGTGTCTCACCGAGCCTGCCGACGTCTCGTTCGGTTCCTCCCCCGCCGTCGATGGCATCGCCTTTCCGTTCAACTTCTCCTTCTCGGCCGGCGGCTGCAAGTCGGTGATCGCGGAGACCACGCAGACCATTGGTGTCACCGGCCGGCTCCCGATGCTCTACACGTTCGTCAGGTTCCCCGACGAGTCCCTCGGAACGACCGAGGCGGATTGCCTCCGCCTCTCGTCGTTCGAGCGCGCCTACGTCAAGGTCGGCGACGCCGCGGCGTGGACGTTCGTCGGAGAGACCCATCGTCACGGCGTGTGGAGCGACGGAGCGTGCAAGCAGGTTCGTGGCCTCTTCGAGGAAAGCGTGAACATCCCAGCGGTGCTCGCCTCGAAGCGAACGATCCGCATCATCGGAAGCGCGGCGTACTCGCAGCACCCCACGCTCCCCGTGATCCTGTTCGATCGCGGGCCGCTCTACGCCGAGCAGTAGTCGCTAGATCGAGCTCTTCGCGATCGACATCACCGCTTGTTCGCCGAGCAGGCGCACCGCGAAGATGAACGCGCCGAAGCGCGGGTCCGTGGTCATGCCCTTGGCGAAGCGGTAGTAGATCTGCTGCGCGACGACCGCCGTCTTGAACAGGCCGTACACGTAATAGAAGACGAGGTCATCGGTCTTGCGGCCCGAGCGCTCGAGGTAGCGCTGCGTGACCTCGGCGCGCGTCATCATGCCGGGCGACGCCGTAGGTCCGAACGGCAACCTCAGCACGGCCGGCGAGTCCGAAGCCTGCGACCAGTACGACAGGGACGTTCCGAGATCCATGAGCGGATCGCCGATCGTCGTCATCTCCCAATCGAGCACGCCCGTGATACGCGTCAGCTCCGCGTCGAAGATCACGTTGTCGAACTTGAAGTCGTTGTGGATCAGCGCGGGCGCACCGTCGGCGGGCTTGTGCGTCGCGAGCCACGCGGCGACCTCGGTGATCGCGGGGATGTCGTCGGTCTGCGACTTCGTGTAACGCTCGGTCCAGCCGCTGACCTGGCGCTCGATGTAGCCCGCGGGCTTGCCGAAATCGCCGAGGCCCGCGGCCGCGTAGTCGACCGCGTGCAGATCGACGAGCGCGTCGACGAGCAGCTCGCAGATCCGCCGGATGGCCGCGTGATCGGCGGCGAGTGACGCTGGCAGCTCCTTGCGCAGGATCACGCCGCGGCGACGCTCCATCAGATAGAACGGCGCGCCGAGAACATCCCCTGTCGGCTCGTTCGCGATGACGCGCGGGGCACGCTGGTAGACGGGCGCGAGCTTCGACAGCACGCTGACCTCGCGGCCCATGTCGTGCGCGGACTTGATCTTCGCGCCGAACGGCGGCCGGCGCAGCACGTACTGCCGCTCCCCGTGCTGCACGAGGTACGTGAGGTTCGAGTGGCCGCCCGGAAACTGCTCGACCGTGATCGCTCCGTGTGCCCCGAGCTCGCGCTCGATGAACGCGGTGAGCGCGGCGAGGTCCAGCTCCTCGCCAGCGCGGATCGCACGCGGCTGGTCTTCAGCCAGCACGCTGCGCCCCGTACCGCGACAGGATGCGCTTCGCGACGACCATCTTGTGGACCTCGTCCGGGCCGTCGTAGATGCGCGCGCCGCGCTCGTGGACGTAGTAGTGCGCGAGGATCGTGTCGCTCGTGATGCCGAGCGCGCCGTGCAGCTGGATCGCTCGATCGATGAGGTTCAGCATCACGTTCGCGACGTAGAACTTGATGCAGCTCACCTCGTCGCGCGCGCGATCGAAGCCCTTCTTCTCGATCGTCCACGCCGCGTGCAGCACCATGAGCCGCGACGCGTTGATCTCCGCGCGCGCTTCGGCGACCCACGCTTGCGCGATCTGGCGCGTCGCGATGGTCTTGTCGTCGTCGATCTTGCGCTGCGAGATGTGCGCGCACATCGTGTCGAACACGCGCTCGCAGATGCCGATCCATCGCATGCAGTGATGGATGCGGCCGGGGCCGAGGCGCTCCTGCGCGATCAAGAAGCCCGCGTTTTCGGGGCCGAGCCGGTTCGCGATCGGCACGCGCACGTTGGTCAGCCGGATCTCGGAGTGGCTCGCCCAGCCATCGCCAGGGTCACCCATGATCTTGATGTTGCGCACGCGCTCGAAGCCTGGAGTGTCGGTCGGCACGATGATCATCGACGCGCGCGCGTGACGAGCCGCCTCGGGCGTCGTCACCGCCATCACGATCGCGAACGTGGCGCCGTGCGCGCTCGACGTGAACCACTTGTGCCCGTCGAGGACGTAGTGATCGCCGTCCTTGCGCGCCTGACACGAGAGGAGCGTCGGGTTGCTCCCCGGGTTCTCGGGCTCGGTCATCGCGAAGCACGAGCGAATCTCTCCCTTCGCGAGCGGCTCCAGGTACTGCGCCTTCTGCTCGGGGGTGCCGTACTTGTGGAGGATCTCGAGGTTGCCTGCATCGGGCGCTTGCGCACCGAACACGTAGTGACCGAGCGGCGATCGTCCGAGTCGCTCGCTCACGAGGCCGTGCTCCACGAGCGAGAGCCCGAGCCCACCGAGCTCCTTCGGGATCTGCGGTCCCCACAAGCCGGCCGCCTTGACCTTGTCGCGAAGCTCGGTGAGCTGCGCGTCGGACGCGGTGAAACCTCGCTCGAAGATCTCGTGCTCGACGGGCATCACCGTCTCGGCGATGAACTGCTCGATCTTCTCGAGGATGGGACGGACGCTCTCGGGTGGGTCGAAGTCCATGGCTACCTCTCGGTCGTTTGCTCTTCGGTGAGGTGAGACGTGACGTTGAACGTGACGAGCGAGACTTGGTCGGGCGACCAAGCGGCGTCTCGCGAGCGGAACTTCAGCTCCGTAACCGATGCATTCCGGATCACGATCGACGTGCGCACCATCCGCGCCTCGGGGATCCCGAACGTGAGGCCGACCGCCACACCGATCGGTCCGGCCGAGGTGACGCACGCGATGCGCGCACCGCTGGCGGCGCTCTCGACGACGCGAGTCATCGCCGCTCGTACGCGTGCGACGAACTCGCCGACGCGCTCCACGCCCTCGACGTACCAATGGTTGTTGGCCCACTTGTCGAGGATCGTGTGAAACGCTTCGTCGAGGAGCCGCGGTGTCGGCGCGCTCGTCAGGGCCGCGAACTTCGGATCTTCGGCGACGAGCCGCGGCACCAGGTGCTGCAGCATCTCGAACGCGGGATACTCGGCGAGCTCCGCGATCGCGGTCGGCGCTGGCAAGGCGATGCCGAGCGACTCGCTAGCCTCGCGCGCGAACGCCGCGGTCTGCACCTGGCGCCGGAGCGGCCCGGTGAACAGGGCGTCGATCCTTTGCCGGGCTAGCCATGTACCGAGGGCGCGCGCCTGTTCTTCCCCGCGAACCGACAGCCGGTCGTAGTCCGCTTCGCCGTAGGAAGCCTGTCCGTGCCGGATCAAGAAGACGGTGCCCACGCCCGCGCGAATGTACCCGACGTAGTCGCTCTCACGATTCGCTGAGGACAACGGATTCACTAGGGTCTCGCGACCAGAGCGTCGCTTGTCCCCATGCGATCGCTGCGCTGCTCCGGTGTCGGTATGTATCGGCACGTTGCCGCAGGCGCGAGTGCAAACGGGCGTTGGCACGTCGTGTGGACTTCGAACGAGCACCTTATGAAGCTTGCTCCGCTGTTCTCGCTCGCACTTCTGGCGTTCGTTGGCTGTGCCGAACCCGCCGTTCACGAGGAAGGTTTCGGTGAGGACTCCGATGGCGACAACATCTCCGATGTCGACGAGGGCGCGGCCGCACGTGTCGACACGGACGGCGACGGCACGCCCGACTATCTCGACGACGACAGCGACAACGACGGGATCCCCGACTACCGCGAAGCGCTCGATGCGGACCTCTCGACGCCCCCGCCGGACTCGGATGGCGATGGCATTCCGGACTTTCGCGATCTCGACAGCGACGGGAACGGCATCGAGGACTCGCTCGAAGGCGTCGACGATCTGGACAACGACAACATCGGCAACTACGCCGATATGGACGACGACGGCGACTCGATGAACGACGTCGACGAGTTCCTCACCGGACCGGACAACCCGGCCGACAGCGACGGCGACGGCATCCCGGACTTCCGCGACACCGACAGCGACGGCGACACGATCCTCGACATGTACGAAGGCCCGTTCGACTACGACAACGACGGGATCGCGAACTACCTCGACGACGACAGTGATGGCGACTGCATTCTCGATCGTGTCGAGGCGCGCCTCGTCGCGGGCGTTCCGACCGACTCCGATCAAGACTCGCACCTCGACTTCCTCGATCGCGACAGCGACAACGACGGCGTGCCCGATGTCAGCGAGGACTCGAACTGCAACGGCGTCGTCGATCCGGGCGAGTCGAACTCGCTCGCCGCAGACACGGACGGCGATGGCGTGACCGATCTGATCGAGACGGCCGCCGGCACCGATCCGACGAACCCGCTCGACAACCCGCGCGCGAACGGCGACTTCGTGTTCGAGGTCCCCTACAACAAGCCGCAGACGCCGCTGTCGTCGGACTTGGATTTCTCGACGAAGCTCCAGGCGGTCGATCTCTACGTGATGCTCGATCGCTCCGGCTCGATGTCGGCGGAGATCAGCTCGATCAAGACCAACCTGTCCACCGTCGTGCGCAACGTCGCGTGCCCGCCGTTCGGCACCGGCACGCCGGGTAACTGCATCCCGGATCTGTGGGCCGGCGCCGGAACGATCGGCTACCAAGGTGGTGGCGTCACCGCGTTCCAGAACTGGGTCGATATCCAGCCGAACGCGAGCTTCGCCAACGTGCCGATCACCGACGGCGGCGGCTCCAACACCGCCGAGCCGCTGACGTTCGCTGCATTCGCGGCGCTGACGGGGCAGGGCGGCGCGAACTACTCGATGCCCTCGGTGCCCGCGCGCGCGACCTGCAATGGATCGCCCGCGAAGAACGGCGGCTACCAGACGTTCGGCTATCCGTGCTTCCGCCAAGGCGCGCTGCCCGTCGTGCTGCTCGCGACCGACGAGCCGCCGTTCGGTGGCGGTGACACGTACGCGTCGCCCGCGTGGTCGACCGTGGTCAAGCCGCAGTTCTTGAACGCGAAGGCAAAGCTCGTCGGCATCCTCGGCGACGGACTCAACGGCTCGACGCAGGCCGACCTCCAGACGATGGCGCGTGACACCGGCGCGATCGATCTGATGAACAACAACGCGCCCCTCGTGTTCAACGGCTCGGGCTCCACCGCCGCGAGCGCGATCCAGACCGGCATCTTGCGCCTCGCGAACGGCCTGCCGCTCGATCTCGATGCGCGCACGATCGACGACGCGAGCGACGCGGTCGACGCGGTCGGCGCGTTCATCGATCACCTCGAGGTGCAGCAGCTCGGAACGCCGGAGTGCGCGAGCGGCCTCACCGCGCTGGACACCAACGGCGACACCTACAAGGACAAGTTCATCGGCGTGCGCACGGGAACGCCGGTGTGCTGGAAGGTCGTCAGCAAGCAGAACACGACGGTCCCCGCGACCGACGCGCCGCAGATGTTCCGCGCGACGGTGAAGGTGTTTGGCGACGGCGTGACGCAGCTCGACACGCGCGACGTGTACTTCCTCGTGCCGCCCAAGCCGTTCGACGCGATCCAGTAAGCGTCAGTCGGGGAGCTTGTCGAACACGTGTTTCTCGCACCGGCACACAAGACAGCCGTTCGCGTCGACATCGCTTGACGGCGTTCCATCGGGACAGCCGAGGCCGCACGCAGGACATGGCTTGCGCGGCTTCTTCGTCGGTGGTGATGGTGGCGTGAACACCGTCTGCTCGATGACCCCATCGCTCGGCTTGGCCTTGCGGAGCTTGCCGGTGTTCTCGTCGCGGATGACATGCACCGCGGCGCCGGTGCACACGTTGCTCTGCGCTGGATCCGTCACGACCGCCGCGCGAAACAGCGTCGAGCCGGCGTAGATCGCATGGCGACACTTGCTGCCCTTCGCATCCACGTTGACCGTTCCGAGGGTGAACGTCTTCTTCGCGCCGATGGTGACGACCTTCGGCGGCACATCTTTGCACGGCGTCGGCTCGCACGTCGCTGGTGGCTCACCCTCGATCGAGAAGCGTGCTCCGCAGGTGGATCCGAGCGACACCTTCACGGGCACGCGCTCCGTGTTCTTCAGCTGCACCTTCATCGACACGCGCGTCGCGCTGATGGTGGGCGCGAGCTCGACGCGAACCGAGCACTGGTCCGCGGGTTGCGCGTAGGCCGTCGCGCCGAGGACAGACAGGACCACGAGCGATCTCATAGAAGCTCCGACGCGGCGCCTGCGAGATTTCTTCATTCGAGGAGATTCTCACGGACGGCTCGATGGTTTTGCTTGCACGATCACGGCGTGATGCCGAATCGTTGTCGTGCATGCGGGTGATCACGACGGCGCTAGCCGTGGCCATTGGTATTTCTGCGAGCTCGTCGACTGCTGCACCGGCGGCGCTGTTCGACAAGGCCATGTCACCGCCGGCGCTCCTCGACGGCATTCGCGTCGGCATGGCGCGCTCGCAGATCGCACGAGCGATGTCGGCGTTCCAGCGCGACGAGCAGTACCGCGACGCCGCGAACCGCGAGCGCTACGTCGCTACCATCGACGGCGCGAAGGTGTACGTGCTGTTCTCCAGCGATGTCGTCGCGCGCATCGGCATCGAGGCGCCGTCGGCCGGTCTCGTCGCGAAGCTCACGTCGCTGTGGGGCACGCCGCTCCCGCGCACGAACCTCGCGAACGAAGACCTGGTCTCGTGGCGCAGCGGCGGAACGCGCGTCGATGTTTCGTGTCGTGAGTCGTTGTGTCGCCTCGCGTATCACCGCGAGCTGGGCGCGGCGTTCTTCGGCACCGCGGTCGGCGCGCCCGGCTCGCTCGCGTCGCTGCCGATCGGCACGCCGCGAGGCAAGGTGCCGGCCATGTACGCGACGGGCGCGGAGGTTCCCGCGGGCGTCGAGGACGTGCGTGTCGTCGTCGATCTCGACGAGCGCGTGAACGGCTTCCGCATCGTGGGACTTCCGCCGAATGCGGGCGACGCACTCGCCGCTGCGTGGGGCGCCCCCGTCGTCATCGAGTCGCAGCCGACGTGGTTCTCTCCGCAGCGCGGTCTGCGCGCTCGGTACAACGCGTCGCTCGGCGTGGTCCAGATCGCCGAGTACATGCCGCTCGCGGCGCTCCTCGGCCAGGGCGATCGTATCGCGCTCCCCGTCCTCGGCATGACCGAGAAGCAACTCGCGACCACGTATCCGAAGTTTCGCGCGACGCAGGGCGGCGGCACGATCACGCTTCCGCCGACGGAGCTCGCGAGCGCGCCGACGATGATCGTCACCGCCTTCGATCCGGCGAACGGCGTCGTCGCGCGCGCGGCGTTCGCCGTGCCGTTCGTGACCGCCGCGAACAAGGCGGCCGTCGTCGCCGTCCTCGAGGCGAAGTGGGGCAAGGCACGTGTCGTGGATCGCGCAGGGCAGAAGCGGCTGACGTTTCCGTCGAGCAAGGAGCGGGTCGAGGTCGCGGTCGACGATGCTGGCGGCGTGCTCGTCGTCGAGCTCTCTCGCGTGTGAACGGTCGCACGCTGGCGAACCTGCATCCGGGCCCGAGCATCGGGCGCTAGAAGTACATCCGGCAGCTCTTGCAGTAGAAGCGCAGGTGCTCCTCGACCCAATTCATGGGCGCCTCGCACTGCGGGCACGCGGGCTGCGGACCAGCGTGCGTCGCCTTCTCGTCCTTGGGCGGCGGCAGCGCTTCGGACGCCGTCGACAGCGGGATCTTCGGCATCGACTTCGCCGACGCGCGCGCTTGCTGCGGATCGGTGACGAGGTCTTCGGGATCCTGCTTGGGCCGCGCGGTCGTGGCTGCGTCCTCGCCGTCCTCGGTCGGCAAGCGAGGTGCGGGCGCGGGTTCCTTGAGGACGGTCGCGAGCTCCTCGCCGTCCTCGGTGAGCGGACGCGCGTTGACGTCGGTGCTCTCTGCTTCGGGGAGCTTGCGCTCGGCGTCCGTCGAATCGCCGACCGAGATCGGGCTACCGACCATCACGTCGGGCTCCTTGGGGATCGCGCGCGTCGCCACTTCCTCGGACGGCTCCGAGCCGCCGGTGAACACTTGCATCGGCGAATTCGGTGGCAGCTGTGGCGCTGCTTGCGCGAGCGCGGACGGACCGGCCGGTACGGTGCGCTGTCCTGGATCGGTTCCCACCGGGACAGGGACCACGCCGATCGATGTGGGGCTGCGCATCGAGAAGCCGGGCGCCGGTAGCTTCTTGTTCGGGGGCGGCGGAATGCTCGGTGCTTTCGCGCGCGGGGGCGGCGCGACGCTCGCGGCCTTTGCACGAGCAGCGGCGGGCGGCGGCGCGACGGGTGGCGGCGCGGGAATCGCCGCGTCTTGTGTGGTGTCCGCGCGGTTCGCGAACATCGGCGGCATCGACGGAGGATGCGGGCGCGGCGGAAACGGCGCGGGCGGCTGCTCGTAGAGAGGGCGCAGCTGCGGTGCCGCGCCGAACAACGGCGGTTGCGGTGCGGTGCCTGCGCCGAGCGGGCCCGCCGGACCGGGCAGCATCCCGCCCGGACTTGGCGGGGCAGCTGGTCGCGACGCGTCGTCTTGCAGAAGCGCGAGCACGTCGATCGGCGCCGGCGGCTGCGGCGGTAGCTGCGGTTGCTGCGGTTGTGCTTGCGGCTCTGGCGCTGGTTGCGGCAGCGGTGCGGACTGCCGCGGTGCGCGCAGTGACATCGGTGGATCCTCTTTCGGCGCGAGGACGCCGCCGAGGACGACCGCGACGATCGCACCGAGGAAGAGGTACATGCTGTACCCGATCGGGATCGTCACCTCGTGGTTGGTCTCGATCTTCGGACCGATGATGAACTGCGCGGCGATGACGCCGACGCAGAGCAGCGCGACCGCGATCGCGACCTTGCCGAGCGTCTTGCGCGATCGCGCCTTCGTGAAGGATGTGATCGCGAGGAGCAGCGCGACCAGCACGAACAGCGAGCTGGTTCCGAGCTGCACGAAGCTCACCGTGGTGAACGCGGACGAGAGCCGCAGGTCCTCACACGTACCGTCGCCGCCCGTGTTGCAGCCCTGTCCTCCGAGCAGGCCGATGTAGACCGTCTTCTTCTCGATCTCCCGACCGTCGACTGACGGATGGCCTGCCCACAGTGCGGACGCAGCCATCGACACGACGAGCAACGTCGCCGCGACCGCAGCCAGCACCGCGCCGATCAGGCGAGGGGACATAGAAACGAGGCTACCATGCGGCCAATACGTCGAGGGCGGCCGCGGCCGTTGGAGCCGTGCGGAACAGGGGGCGGTTGGCGCCACCGAGGACGTTTGCCGCGACCGCACGATCGAGGAAGTCCGCCATGGGCGCCCAGAAACCGTCGACGTCGAGGAAGACGATCGGCTTTGCGTGATAGTTCAGTTGCAATCCGGTGATTTGCTCGAACGCCTCTTCGAGCGTCCCGAACCCGCCGGGCGCCACCACGAACGCGTCTGCGAGCGAGAACATCATGGCTTTGCGCTCGTGCATCGTGTTGACGACGTGCAGCTCGGTCAAACCCTGATGCGCGATCTCGAGGTCGACGAGCGCCTGCGGGATCACGCCGATGGTCTTGCCGCCCGCCTCGATCATCGCGTCGGCGAGCACGCCCATGAGGCCGCGATGGGCGCCGCCATAGACGAGGGTCTGCCCGCGCTTCGCCATCTCGTGCGCGAGCTCGCGCGTGGCCGTGACGTACGACGGCTGGCCTGCCGACGACGACAGGAACACGGTCACGGCTCGAATGTTCGACGCCACCTCGCCACGCTAACACGCGATACGTTCGCGCCGTGGCTCTTCACTGGCACGAGCGCGCGTTCACCGATCTGACGATCCACGAGCTGTACGCGATCACGGCGCTGCGCGAGAGCGTGTTCGTCGTCGAACAGAACTGTCCTTACCTCGATGCCGATGGCGCCGATCCCGCCTCGCGTCACCTATGGGCGTCCGATGGCGCGACCATTCACGCGTATTGCCGGCTCGTCCCGGCCGGCGTGAAGTTCCAAGAAGCGTCGATCGGCCGCGTGATCACCGCGCCGGTCGCGCGCGGAACCGGTCTCGGCAAGGAGCTGATGCGTCGCGCGCTCGCCGCGTGCGGTCCGGTGCCGGTCCGCATCGGTGCACAGGCCCACCTCGAACGCTTCTATAAGGAGCTCGGATTTGCCCGCGCGAGCGAACCGTATGACGAGGACGGCATCCCGCACATCGAGATGCTTCGCGCCTGGTAGCGGGTTCATATCGCGCCGTTACCGTAGCCTCAGCACATTGCGTACCTACGGGACGCATGCTTGGATGCCCCTCTATGCGCATGATCCTCGTGGGTCCTCCCGGTGCAGGGAAGGGAACGCAGGCTGCTCGCCTGGTCGAGACGTACAACATCATTCACATCTCCAGCGGGGACATGCTTCGCGCGGCGGTCAAAGAGGGCACGACGCTGGGGCAGGAAGCCGATGCCTTCATGAAGGCCGGCAAGCTCGTTCCGGACGAGGTCGTGATCGGGATGATCCTCGAGCGCATCGCCAAGCCCGACTGCGCGCATGGCTTCATGCTCGATGGATTCCCGCGCACGCGCCCGCAGGCGGAGGCGCTCGACGACGCGATGAAGAGCGCCGGTGTCCAGCTCGACGCGGTCGTGCTCCTCGAGGTTCCCGACGCGCTACTCGAGGAGCGCGCGGTGGGGCGTCGCACGGATCCCGTGACCGGCACGATCTATCACCTGAAGTACAACCCGCCGCCGGCAGACATCGTCGAGCGTCTGGTGCATCGCAAGGACGACACCGTCGAGGCGGTGACGACGCGCGTGCAGAAGTATCACTCGGAGACAGCGCCGATCGTTCCGTTCTATCTCGAGAAGGGAATCCTGAAGCGCGTCGACGGAGTGGGCGACCCCAACACGATCACGGAGCGGATCAAAGCGGTCCTGAACAGCTAATGGCGGGATTCGATCACAAGACCATCGACGCGAAGTGGCAGCGCTACTGGGACGAGAACCAGACGTTTTTGACCCCGACCGATCGCACGCGTCCCAAGTATTACGTCCTCGACATGTTCCCGTACCCGTCGGGTGACGGCCTGCACGTCGGCCATCCGAAGGGGTACACGGCGACGGATGTCGTCGCGCGCGCGAAGCGCATGATGGGCTTCAACGTCCTTCGCGTGATGGGCTGGGACTCGTTCGGCTTGCCGGCGGAGCGACGCGCCGAGCGCACGGGCGAGCACCCGAGCGTGATCACGGCGCGCAACATCGCCACGTTCAAGTCGCAGCTGAAGAAGCTCGGCCTGTCGTACGACTGGACGCGCGAGCTCGCGACGAGCGATCCCGCGTACTACAAGTGGACGCAGTGGATCTTCGAGATCCTCTTCGAGCGCGGCCTCGCGTATCGCGCCGAGGTTCCCGTCAACTTCTGTCCTGCGCTCGGCACTGTTCTCGCGAACGAGGAAGTGAAGGACGGCAAGTACATCGAGACCGGCGACGAGGTCGAGCGCCGCTTGATGAAGCAGTGGATGCTGAAGATCACCGAGTACGCCGATCGGCTCTCGGAGGATCTCACCGGTCTCGATTGGCCGGCGGGCACGCACAAGGCGCAGTTCGATTGGATCGGCAAGTCGATCGGCGCGAACGTCGTCTTCAAGATCGTCGGGCGCGACGACGCGATCACGGTGTTCACCACGCGTCCGGACACGCTGTTCGGCGGCACGTGGGTGGTCCTCGCGCCCGAGCACGCGCTCGTCGACGAGATCACGACGCCCGAGCAGCGCGAGGCCGTCGCGAAGTATCGCGAGGAAGTCGGCAAGCGCAGCGAACGCGATCGCACGACCGAAGCGGCCGACGCGCCCAAGACGGGCGTGCACACCGGCGCGTTCGCGGTGAACCCGGTCAACGGCAAGCACATCCCGATCTGGATCGCGGACTACGTGCTCGCGTCGTACGGTACCGGCGCGGTGTTCGCGTGCCCCGCGCACGACGAGCGCGATCACGCGTTCGCGACCAAGTTCGGCCTGCCGATCATCGAGGTCGTGAAGTCGCCGACCGACGTGCAGAAGGAAGCGTTCACCGGCGACGCGCCGCACACGAACAGCGAGTTCCTCGACGGTCTCGGCAACGAGGCGGCGAAGACCAAGGTCATCGCGTGGCTCGAGGAGCGAAAGCTCGGCGAGCAATCGATCCGCTACAAGCTGCGCGACTGGCTGTTCTCGCGCCAGCGCTACTGGGGCGAGCCGTTCCCCACGTACACGACGCCCGACGACAAGGTGCACCTCGTTCCCAAGGACGAGCTGCCCGTGGCGTTGCCGCAGATCGACGAGTACAAGCCGACGCGTGATGGCGCGCCGCCGCTCGCGCGCGCGACGGACTGGCTGCCGTACAAGGACGGTACGCGCGAGACCAACACGATGCCGCAGTGGGCGGGCTCGTGCTGGTACTACCTGCGCTTTCTCTCGCCGAACCGCGACGACGTGGCGTGGGATGTCGAGGAGGAGAAGTACTGGATGCCCGTCGATCTGTACGTCGGCGGCAACGAGCACGCGGTGCTCCATCTGTTGTACGCGCGCTTCTGGCACAAGGTGCTGTACGACGCGGGCTTCGTCTCGACGAAGGAGCCGTTCCAGCGGCTCTTCCATCAGGGAATGATCCACAAGACGTCTTTCCGCGAGCCGAGCGGCAAGTTCCACCACGATCACGAGGTCGAGCAGCGCGACGGCACGTGGTTCGTGAAGGGCACCGACATTCCCGTCGAGACCAAGCTCGATAAGATGTCGAAGTCGAAATACAACGTCGTTAACCCCGACGACATGGGCGCGGAGTTCGGTGCGGACTCGATGCGTCTGTACGAGCTGTTCATGGGACCGCTCGAGGATGGCGTCGAGTGGGAGACGTCGGGCGTCGCCGGAACGCGTCGCTTCCTGGATCGCGCGTGGCGCTTGCTCGTCGTGCCGGCGGATCCGACCAAGCCCGACAGCGTCGAGATCCTCGCCGACAAGATCAGCGACGACGCGGGCGCCGACAACAGGGACCTCGAGCGCGCGCTGCATCAAGCGATCAAGAAGGTCACGTCGGCGGTCACGGATCTGAAGTTCAACACCGCGATCGCGGACATGATGGTCTTCGTCAATGAAGCGACGAAGGCGACCAAGATCCCGCGCGCGTGGTTCGAGAGCTTCGTGAAGATCCTGTCGCCGTTCGCGCCGCACGTCGCCGAGGAGATGTGGCAGCGCCTCGGGCACCAGACGACGATCGCGTACGAAGCGTGGCCCGCGTTCGACGAAGCGAAGCTCGCGAAAGACACGATCACCATCGCGGTGCAGGTCAGCGGCAAGGTGCGCAGCCAGATCGAAGTGGCGACGGGCGCGGCCGAGGCGGACATCCTCGCGGCGGCAAAGGCCGACGAGAAGGTGAAGCAGTTCATCGACGGTAAGCCGATCAAGCGCGAGATCTACGTGAAGGGTCGCTTGATCAACCTCGTCGTCTGAGTCGTCGACCGGCTCGCCGAGCGACTCTTTGCTCGCTCGGCGGGCCGCCCATGGTCTAATGGGGAGATGCTTCGCGGAGTCGCCGCCGTCCTGCTCGCTGCGTGCGGGCGCGTCGGCTTCGGCGTGGGCGATGTCGCGAGTGACGCGCAGGGTGATGCGCCGAGCGACGCGGATCCCGACAACGGGACCGACGCATCGCCGTGCACGTTCGGCCCATGGTCGGCGCCGGTGCTGGTCGTGGAGCTCTCGTCGGCGGCGGATGACTACGATCCCGTGTTCTCCGACGACGGCCTCGAGGTCGTGTTCGCGAGCTTTCGCAACGCGGGCAATCGCGACCTCTGGCGAAGCACGCGACCCGCGATCGGGGCGACGTGGACGACGCCGGTCCCGATTCCCGAGCTCTCGACGCCGAGCGACCAGGAGGGAAATCCGACGCTGTCCGCCAACGGTCTCGAGCTGTACTACGGGAACAGCTCGGTGTACCGCGCGACGCGCGCCACGCTCCAGCAGCCGTTCGTAGGCATGGAGGACGTCACGCCGGATAACGCGCTGTTCACCAACGCGCTCGCCGCCGACATCACGAGGGACGGCCTCGAGCTGTACTTCGGCGCGATTCCGGTCGGTACGGCGAAGCGACAGCTGTTTCGCGCGCGTCGGGCTTCGCTCGGCGCTGGCTTTCAGACGTTCGAGCCCTTGCCCGTCACGGACACGGCGTTCGAGACCGGCTACCCCGCGATCTCGGGCGACGGACTCGAGATCATCTACAGTCGCGAAGATAGCGGCTGGGATCTGCGCTCGTTGACGCGAGCGTCGACGACCGACACGTTCGGCGAAGACGCCTCGCTCGATGTGGTCAACACGGCCCAGTACTCGGAGGCCGACGCGGACCTGTCGAGCGATGGACGCGAGCTGATCTTCAACTCGGATCGTCCCGGACTCGGTGGCAACGACTTCTACATCTCCACGCGCGAGTGCTTGTAGACGCCGTGCACGCTCGTCGCCGATCGAGTGGGGGGCAAACGATCGACGACGAGCGCGGCGGTAATCAGTTGGCGGGCGCGGCGAGCTCGCGCTTGGTCTCGCGCGCCGTCTTGACCGCGGTCGCGAGCGCACGCTCGGTGCCGGCGAGGCCGTCCTTGGCCGCGTCGTCGAGCTTCGCGACCGTCTTCTTCGCGAAGCGCAGCGCGCCCGCCGCGAGCTTCTCGACCAGCTCGAGTCCACCATCGACCGCCGTGCGCACTTCCGTGCGAGCGTCCTGGAGGATCGCGATCACCGTCGACTGGCCCTTGTCCGCCACGTCGAGCGCGAGGTGAACGACGGTGCTCGGGGCCGCCAGGGCGGTCTCGAGCTTGGACTCCGCTTGCTTGGATTCGTTCTTGTTCGCCATGAGCAAGACCCTAAGACGCGTCGCGTCAAAATCCACGAAGTGGTCGCTGACAACATCTAACGCGGCGCGTTAACGCTAATCATTCTATGACGATAGGTCATTGAGACGTAAGCTGCGCGGATGAAGCGCTCGTTCATCCCGGTCAACGTCGCGGTGCTGACCGTCTCGGATACCCGCACGATCGAGACGGACACGTCCGGCGCATTGATCGTGGATCGGCTGACCGAGGTCGGCCATCGCATCGTCGCGCACGAGATCGTGATCGACAGCGAGCTCAAGATCCGCAGCAAGCTCGCGCAGTGGATCGCGGATGACAGCGTCGACGTGATCATCGCGACCGGCGGCACCGGCGTCACGCCGCGCGACGTGACGCCCGAAGCGCTGGCGCCACTCGTGACCAAGCACATCCCCGGGTTCGGCGAGCTGTTCCGCTGGGTGTCGTACGAGGAGATCGGCGCGTCGACGATCCAGAGCCGCGCCGATGCAGCGCTGTGCGGTTCGACCTACGTGTTCTTGCTCCCCGGATCGACGGGCGGCGTGCGCACCGGTCTCGAGAAGATCTTGATCCCGCAGCTCGATCACCGAACCACGCCATGCAACTTCACGATGCTGCTGCCGCGGATCAAGAACGAGCCGACCGGCCGCGCCTGATCACGAAGCAGTTTCGGTCAAGCACGAGACCGGTGCGTGACCTACGAACGAGGCATGAGGTTCGTAGGCTTGCGGATCGTTCGCATCGCCGAGATGCCGACGCTGCTGTTCTATCCGACGCGATCCGAGGAGCAGCACGAGCAGCTCGGACCGTTTCCGATTCGCGTCGCACGCGATGCGCCGATCGAGGACGGACGTCACCCGCTCGTCGTGATCTCGCATGGCAGCGGCGGCACGACGGCGACGCACCGCGAGCTCGCGCGCTATCTCGCCGCGCGCGGAGCCGTCGTCGCCGTTCCGGAGCACCCGGGGAACCATCGCCTCGACAACTCGCTCGCCGACACCGAGGAGCTCCTCGTGCGGCGCCCCAGAGATGTCCTCGCCGTCGCCGACTGGTGTCAGCGCGAGCTCGGTGTCGACTGCGTCGTCGAGCAGTTCTCCATCGTCGGGCACTCGATGGGCGCGTACACCGGGCTCGTCGCGGCACGCGATCCTCGCGTGGAGGCGCTCGTGTTACTGGCGCCCGCCACGCCATGGCTGCGCGCACCCGGCGCGCTCGCTCACGTGCGCGTGCCGATCCTGATCCGCGCCGGCGACGAGGACTCGAGCGCGCCCGCCGACTACATGAGCCAGATCGTCCTCGATGGCGTTCCGGATCCGAGCCGCGTGGACTACCGCGTCGTTCCGGGCGCGCATCACTACGCGTTCCTCAGTCCGTGGCCGGAGGCGATGCGGAGCCCCGCGATCTCTCCGTCGCAGGATCCGCCGGGCTTCGATCGCCGCGCGTTCCTGGACCGCCTGTATCCCGAGATCGAGGCGTTTCTGCGAGCGGCAAGAACACGTCGCTGATCGCTTCGTGCTCCGGCACGTCGGGGAAGAAGCGCACGCGTTGCACGTATAGCGGCGCGTCGGCGGCGAGCTCGTTCGACGTGGCGAGCCAGCGATCGAGCGCGCCGACCTTGCGCCACAGATCGTCGTCGCGGCCGACGTGGCGAAACGTCGCGCAGCGGCCGCCCGCGATCGTCTTCTCGACCGTGTCGCCGCTCGCGCGCTGGTCCGTGGCGACCGCGATGTCGAAGCGAAACTCGTGCGGCGCGACATCGGTCGGATCGACATAGGCGATGTTGAACGTCGCCGCCGATGGCGAGAGTCCGGCCGCGCGCCGCCACGCGATGAACCGCTGCACCGTCGCGAGGATCTGTCGCGGATCTCCTCGATGCTCCATCGCGAGGACGCGCGTGGCTAGAACGCTGCGCACGACGACGTCGTCATTGGACAGCGCGTCGGGCGTCACCGCGCGTGCGGCCTCGAGCGCCGCTTGCGCTTCGCGGAAGCGTTGCCAGTCCGGCGCCTCGCGGAAGTGCGAGGGCGGTTGCCCGACGAGCTTCCGGAACGCACGCGTGAACGCCTCGTGACTCGAGTAGCCAGCGTCGAGCGCGATATCGACGATGTCACGGCGACGAAACGCGAGCTCGTACGCCGCGCGGCGCAGTCGCACGTGCTGCACGTATGCGTGCACACCGAGGCCGAGCAGGTGCCGGAACTGACGCTGGAAGTGAAACTGCGAGAGGCCCGCGATCTCGGCGAGCGCGGGCACCGAGAGATCCGCGTCGAGGTGCTGGCCGAGGTGGTGGTCCACATGATCGAGCACGCGCGCGAACCGCTGCGTGTACGTCATCGCCGCGACCGGCGGAGCAAGATGCCCACGAGGAGCACCCACACGATGTTGCTCGCGTTGCCACCGCCCGTCGCGCAGCACCCCGTGGACTCGCCTGGGGTGCTCGGATCGTTCGAGCCCCCCGGATCGTCGCCTCCTGTCGGCGGCGTGTCACATGCGATCTCGACGCTGACCTCCGACGCGGCAAACGTGGTCGCGGATCCGGGGATGCTCGCGCGGAACGTGGCTTGGTGCGTCCCTTCCGCGAGACCTCGTCCCTCACCCTGATTGTCCTCACACACGCGATACAGCTCATCGCGTCCGCGTCCGCGCCAGCTCGCGCCGACGGGCATCGAGACGTTGATCGCGGGCGCAGGACTCCAGCGCTGTCCGTCGACGAGCGTCTCGTAGAGCAAGAGGTCCTTCCACGGCGTGGCGTCGGCGCTGTGCGCGAGCGTGATGGTCGCGTGTGCCGCGTCGACCTCGACGGAGCACGAGCCGCTCGCTGTCGCGATCGAGAGCTCGCCGTGCTGGATCGCTTCGCGCGCGGTCGTGCCGAGCGTCGTCGGTACGGACGCTGTCGGCCCCGCGGTGAACGTCGAGCGAACCGGCGACTGGTATTGGCACTCGTTGGTCTCCTCGAGGATGTACTGCGTTCCCGGGACCAGCGGCTCCGCGAGCGCGAGCACCATGTTCTGGCCTTCGACGACCTCCGTCACTGCCACCGGTGCACCCGTGCCCGCGACGGTCAGCTTGATCGTCGCCGGCGACGCGCCCGACGAGGGACGCCAGTACAGCGCAGGTGCGTTCGCGGGGATCGTCGCGCCGTCGGCGGGAACCAGCGAGCCCTGCCAACACGGCGGAGGCGAGCAAGCGTCTGCCGGCTTCACGCTGCCGAGCGAGATCCACATCGTCGACGCGAAGAGCATGCACGTGCGCATGCGGCGAGTATGGCACTACGCGCGTTCGAGCCGCGCGGGAACGTGCTTGTGCCACGGCGTTCCGACGAATGGATCACGATCCTCCGACGCGGTGAGCTCGTTCGTCGGTACTCCCGTGACGCGATCGCCGCTCGCCGACGGATACGAGAGGCCCAGGCCGTTCGGAAGCGAGACGTGTCCGCGCTGCATCGAGTCCGAGATCTCGATCGGAACGAGCACCGCGTCTCGGCGTGTGACGAGCTTCACGGTCTCGCCCGCTGTCACCCCGAGCGCCGCGGCGTCGTCGGGATTGATGCGCAGCGCACCGGCCGCGTCCTTCTTGCGCCACTCGGGATCGCGAATGATCGTGTTCGCCGTGAACGAGCGGCGCTCGCCCGCCGTGAGCACGAACGGAAACGCCGCGTCTCGTGTGGGCTGCGCGGGCAAGCGCGCGAGCTCCTCGAGCAGGTCGGGGAGCACGAGGTGCAGCTCGCGGAGCGTCTGCTTGGAGCGCGGGAGCACGTCGGCCCAATCTCCGACGGCGAAGATCACGCCGGACTCCGACGCGCAGATCTTCTCGAACAGCGCACACGCGACATCGATCGGAGTGCCGGAGAATCCCGCGCGCGCGAGGGCAGGGCCATGCGCGAGCGCCGCGCGCGCTGCGGCACCGAACACGACGGCGCCTTCGCGGAGATCTTCGGGGAGATCCATCGTGCGATAGAGCAGCACGGGCGCGAGATGCGACAGCTTCGGATCCGGCAGCACGCGCGCGAGGAACGCCTGCGCGTACGCGTGCAGCCCCTCGGCCGCTGCCTCGCGGAGCGGTGCGTAGTCCGCGTCGGACAGCGCACCGAGCGCTTCACACAGCCGCGCGTGGATCTCGGCTTCGGCGAGCCCGCCCGCGGGCGCGAGCAAGCGCCGACGGAGATGGAAGTAGTTCTCGGGGAAATCGAAGTTGAAGAACGTGGCCTCGGCCTTCTCGAACTGCGTCGATGCGGGCAGTACGTAATGCGCGAGTCGCGCGGTCTCGCTCATCGCCACGTCGATGACGACCAGCGTGTCGAGCGAGAGCAATGCCTCGCGCATGCGCTTGGAGTCGGCGAGCGAGTGCGCCGGGTTCGCGGCCTCGACGAGCATCGCGCGATAGCGCTTGGGGTGATCCGTGAGGATCTCGTCCGCGATCTGGTTACACGGCACGAGTCCACCGACGAGCCGCGCGCCCACCACGGGGCTCTGGCGCTTCGCTTCTCCGTCGAAGATGTTGACCATGGGCACGGGGATGAAGTGCGTGCCTTTGCGACCGAAGCTGCCGGTCAGGAGGATCAAGATGCGGTGCAGATAGCTCACGAGCGTGGAGTTCACGTTCATCTGCACGCCGAGATCCTCGAAGCTCGCGAAGCGCTCGGCGCTCCCGATCGCGCGCGCGGCGTTGCGAACGAGCCCGGCATCGCAGCCGGTGCGCGCGATCGCCGCGTCGAGATCGAACGCCGCCATCGCCTGCACGATCGTGTCGAGCTCGCCCTTCGCGACGTGCGCGTCGAGAAACGCGTGATCGATCTTGTCATCGGCGAGCAGCAGCTTGATCAGCGCGACGAGCAGCCAGGCGTCGGTGCCCGGCCGCACCGCGAGGTGAATGTCGGCGAGCTCGGCCGTCTCCGTGCGCCGCGGATCCACCACGACGAGCGTGCGCGCCGGATCCGCGCTGATCTCCTTCAGTGTCACGCGAGCGCGCGGGATCGAGTGCGAGTGCCACGGGTTCTTCCCGAGGAACAGCCCCACGTCGCAGTGCTCGAAGTCCGCGCGCGTGGCGCTGCTCATCATGCGACCCGCGATCCAGAACTCGCCGGTCTTCTCCTGCGCGAGCGCGCTCGAGCGATAGCGCGAACCGAGCACGCGCCTCGTGGCCGCCGAGTACGCGCCCGGCAGGTGGTTTCCTTGGCCGCCACCGCCGTAATAGAAGATGGTGTCTCCACCGTGCGTGTCGCGCACCGCGGCGAGGCGCGCGGCGACCTCGCGAATCGCGACGTCCCACTCGATCTCCTCGAACGTGCCGTCGTCGCGTCGTCGCAGCGGCTTGGTCACGCGATCCGTCGCGTGCTGATAGTGATCGAGACGATGCGGCTTCTCGCACGCATAGCCGCGCGATGACGGATGCGCTTTGTCACCGCGCAGCTTCACGAGGTGCCGGCCACCTTCTCCGCCGAGCTGCACCTCGAGCCCACAGTTGCATTCGCACAGGATGCACGCCGTCCGCTTCCACTCCGTCGTCTCGCTCATGCGAGCGAGGATACGCCCGGCGGCGCGGCGCATCGTTGCGCTCGGCGAAACGACCTATTTCGAGCCCAGCAACGCGCCGAGCGTCTCGCTGATCTCGACGGAGCCGCGGAGGCTGCGATTTCCAGCCTCGGGCGCGACGCGTCCGCTCGCGATGCCTTCGTACATCTCGCGATAGAGGAGCGCGGCGGCCGTGGACATGCCGAACGAGGTGAATGTCGGCACCACCTGGTCGAGGGGCGCATCGAGCGCGGGGATCGTCTTGCCCGTGATCGCGGACACCGCGGCCGCGACCTCGTCGCCCGTGTAGTCGCGCGGCCCGGCGAGCTCGATCGGCACGAGCACTCCGGGCGTACCGCCCTCGACGAGCGCGCTCGCGACGGTGCGGCCGATGTCCTTGGTCGCGACCTGCGCGTATCGCACGGTCTTGGGCACGAACGTCGGCAGGATGCCCTGCGCGAGCGCACCGAGCGACGCGCCCCAGTTCTCCTGGAAGTACGACGCGCGCACCGCCGTCACCGCTGCGCCTGTCGCCGCGAGCTCGCGCTCCGCGTGATGCAGCGCGCGGATCGGGCCCGTGCCGTCGGGATGCTGCGCACCCACGCTCGACAGCAGCACCACGTGCGGCAGCTTCGCTGCCTTCACCGCCGCGGCGATCGTGCGGCTGAGGCGCGCATTGTCCTCGATCGGATTCTCGCTCTGCGCCGAGTGCGTGGGCGGCAGGAGCACGAAGGCACCGGTCGCCCCCTCGAGCGCCTTGGTCAGCGCGGCCTCGTCGTCGAGATCCGCGACGGCCACCTCGGCGCCCTTGGCTTTCCACGCCGCGCCCTTGGCTGCGTCGCGCACGATGACGCGCACGGCCTCTCCTTGCGACAGCAGCGTCTCCGCCGCGACCGAACCTACGTGACCCGTGACTCCTGCGATTGCGTACATGTGGAAGCTCCTTGTGGCTGCTGAACATGCGCTCGCTGCGGTCATTAGGGAAATCGATGTTATGGATAGCCAACATGCACGGCGTTCATGACCTCGCGCGCATCGATCTCAACCTCGTCGTCGCGCTCGATGCGCTCCTGGCGGATCGCCACGTCACGCGCGCCGCCACGCGCCTCGGTCTCACGCAGTCGGCCGCGTCCCACGCGCTCGCTCGCCTGCGCGACCTCCTCGGCGATCCGCTGCTCGTTCGCGGCCCGCGCGGCGCCATGGTCCCCACGCCGCTCGCCGAGCGCATCCGTCCGCAGCTGCGCCGCGTGCTCGACGATCTCGCGAC
The DNA here is from genome assembly GCA_023428295.1 of Pseudomonadota bacterium. GTDB lineage: Bacteria > Myxococcota_A > Polyangia > Haliangiales > Haliangiaceae > JABFXX01. Next base: position 5,481 of record JAEYYV010000021.1, on the reverse strand, counting down.
CACGCTGCGCGGCGCCGAGTTCGATCCCGCCACCGCCCACCACACGTTCCACATCGGCGCGAGCGATTACGTGGAGCTGGTCCTCTTGCCACAGCTCGCCGCTCGCATCGGCCGCCTCGCCCCCAACGTGGACCTGTGGGTGCACTCGTATGCCGAGCGCGGCGACACCGAGCTCGCGTCGGGCGCGCTCGATCTGGTGCTCGGCCCGGCGACCGGCGTGTCACCCGCGCTGCCGGTCACGCGCCCCGCGGGCATCTACGAGAAGGTGCTGTTCGAGGAGGACTTCACGTGCATCGTGCGCGCGAAGCACCCCGTCGCGAGATCGCGGCTCACGCTCGCGCGCTACTGCGCTGTGCCGCAGCTGCTCGTCGCTCCTCGCGGAACGCCAGGCAGTCTCGTCGACGACGCGCTCGCCAAGGTCGGCAAGTCGCGGCGCATCGGCCTCGCCGTGCCGCACTTTCTCGTGGTGCCGTACATCATCGCGTCGACAGATCTCCTCGCCACGCTCGCGAGTCGCGTGGCCTCCCTGTTCGCGTCCACGCTCGATCTCGTGACGATGCCGCCTCCTCTCACGATTCCGAAGTTCCGGATGGCGGCCTCGTGGCACGAGCGTAGCCACCACGACGCCTCGCACGAGTGGTTGCGCGAGCAGCTGTTCGCCGTTGCCGCCGAGATGCGATAGCCACCACAACCTCGTGACTTCCCACGATACACGGTTCGCGTCCTGCGATATCGTCGGAGACGATGAGCTCGCTCGAAGCGGCGCTACAGCGCGCACTGGCCGTCAGGTTGAACCTACAGATCAGTCTGTCGCAGCTAGCGATGATCGAAGAGTCGATGGACATCCATCTCGATCGCTGGCTCGAACACATCCCGACCCCACCCGAGATGCCCGACGGCGAGGCCGTGAGCTACCTCGCGATGCTCGGCAGCGATCTGCGTCGCGTGTGGTGGGGCGCATGGGGACACCCGGCCGGCTTCGTTCCGAAGATGGCGGACTACTTCAAGCTCTGCAACATCGCGCGCAGTGACGCGCAGGTGCTCGATCAGATCGGCGAGCAGCTCGAGCCCGCGCTCGTCGGCTCGTGGATCGGCGTGTGGGGCGGCAAGGTCTCGACGGGCTGGCACTTCTGGGATCAGCGTCCGTGGACGGCGATCGAAGCGCTGTTCGGCACGCACGAAGCCAAGTTCCAGCTGAAGAAGTTCGTCGAGGACTCGAAGATCGATCACATCGATCGGTTCACCCAGTCCATCGGTGACTCGCCATACTCCGAGGTCGAGCTCGCGATGCCAGGCGACACTGTCGACGCGCAGGTGACGCGACTGTCGGAGGCGTTCGCGCACTTCACGGGCGCACCACTCGCGGCAGCGCTCGTCGACAGATTGCGCGCGATCACGCAGCCGCAGTTCTCGCTCGCGGTGCGCATCCGCGGCGGCAAGATCGCGCGTATCGGTGCGCTCGCGCCGGGCATCGCCATGGCCGACGTCGAGGCGCTGTGCACGGACGCGCAGGTCACGGTCGATCCCAAGCTGCACAAGATCATCGGTGCACTCGGAGAAGGCATCGCGCGCGTCGAGTACGGGCGCGCGGGCGATCGCGCTGGCGTGGACGTCTACATGGAGCCGGCCGACAGCTCGCCGAACGCGCCGAAGCGCGAAACGCCGTCGTCGCAAGCGAACTAGTCGTGCCTGTTCGCGATGGATATCTCCTCGCGAGCGACGACGCGCTGATCGCGCAGTCCGAGGTGGATCGCTATCGCGCGTCTGGCCCGGGAGGCCAGCATCGCAACAAGACCGAGAGCGCGGTGCGGCTGCGCCATCGAGCGACCGGCGTCTCCGCGATCGGGGAGGACAGCCGCTCGCAGAGCGAGAACAAGCTGCACGCGGTACGTCGACTGCGCGCGGCGATCGCCCTCGAGGTTCGCGAGCCCGTCACGATCGAGGGCTTCATTCCGTCGCTGCGCCTCGCCGCGTTTGTCGCCGCGGGCACCGCGCCGCTCGGCGCGAAGACGCGCACGACGGGCCCGTACTGGGCAGCGATCGGCGAGCTCCTCGACCTGTTGTTCGCCGGCGATCTCGAGATCGGCGCGACCGCGCAGCGACTCGGCATCTCGACGGGCGCGCTGTCCAAGCTGCTGCTTCACGACGATCAGGTCGCGCGCGTGGTCAACGATGCGCGGCGCGCGAAGCAGATGCGCCCGCTGCGCTAGAACGAGCCCATCGCGATCGGCACCGACGTCATCGGGTCACTGATGCGCGGAGCCGACGGCACCGTGACCCGCGTGGATGCCGCCGGATACAGCGCGCGGCGCGAAGCGTTGAACCCGAGCATCGCGCCGAGCGTCGGTGCACCGACGAGAATGCCGAGCGCGACCGCCGGCTCGAGGTTGTTCGAGTCGATCACGATGCGCCAGCCGAGGATCGTGCCGATCGTGGAGCCGGCGAGCGTGAGGCCGAGCGAGTAGTCGGTGGCGGCGTTATCGCCCGCGAGGATCACGCCCGCTGACGTACCTACGACGAGCCCGAGGCTTCCGTACAAGAGGATACCTTCGCTCTCGTCACGCGACGCGCTCGCACCGACGAGCCCGCCCACGAGGCCGAGACCTGCGCCCATCACGCTGCCGAGGAACAGCTGCCCGATGCCGTTGCGACCGCGATCCACGGGCACGGTCCCGCCGGTCGCCATATGCGTGGGCCGACCGACGACAGGCTCCTCGGGGTCGACGGCGTAGACACGAGGCTTGGGCTTGCACGCGACGACTGCCGGATCTGTGGAGATGACCGCGGCATAGAAGTCAGGGTCCTGGCGTCGGATCCTTGCCGCCAGTGTCCGAGCGCCGACGCAATCGCCGCGCGCACCCGCGACGTGCGCGCCGCGCGCGAGACCGAGGATTTCCGGCGACGTAGCGGCCGGCGATGGTTGCACGGACACCGGATCGCTTGCGCCGGGCTGAGCACTCGCGAGGGTAGGAACGAGCACGACGGCAGCGATCAGAGCGCGCATGTCGGCGCCCCCGTGCACTCGGCGCGCCATTGGAAAATCGTGGCAACCTCGTCAGCGCGCAGCGCGCAGCACCGACGGCGGGAGCAACGCGCGAAGCTGCATACCGCCTGGGACCGCGCTCCCTTCGAGCCACACGACCCCCGCTTTCTTGAGCACGAGTGCATCTCCGTGGCGCGTGTCACCAAACGCGAGCCAGGCGACGAGCTCTCCGAGCCACGGCTCGTGACCGACGATCGCCGTGTCCTCACCGCGCTCCGCGATCGTCGCGAGCAGCTCCGCGCACGGCGTCTGAGTCAACAGCTCGGTGAACACCGGCTCCTGATCGCACAGCTCGTCGAGTCGCTCGGCCGTATCGCGCGCGCGAACCCACGGGCTCGACACGATGCGATCGAAGCGAATACCTAGCTCGCGCATTCCTTTGACCGCTTGCTCGAGCCGGCGCACGCCCAGCTCCGTGAGCTCGCGCGAGCGGTCGGCCTGGCCGGGCTGCGCATCTTCGGCGATCGCGTGGCGGAGCACGTAGAGGTGCATGCCGCGACTCTACCGGACAGCGCGTAGTCCGTCGCTGGGACAGCCCAGTCCCGCGCAGCGAGCGTGGTAGAGAAGCCCATGGCCAAGGACATGATCTGGCGCCTCGGCGACGAGTACGCGGGTGTGCCGCTCGATCCCGTCGATTGCGACGCCGATCCGATCATCGAGTTTCGCGCGTGGTTCGACGCTGCGGTTGCCGCGCAAGTTCCAACGGTCAACGCGATGACGCTCGCCACCACCGGCGAGAACGGGCGTCCCTCCGCGCGCATCGTGTTGCTCAAAGAGATCGATGATCGCGGCTTCGTCTTCTTCACCAACTACGACAGCCGCAAAGGCAAGCAACTCGCCGCCAACCCCTACGCCGCATTGGTCGTGTTCTGGGAGCCGATGCACCGGCAGGTTCGGGTCGAAGGCAGCGTCGAGCGCATCACGGACGCCGAGTCCGACGCGTACTTCGCCTCGCGCCCGCGCGGCTCGCAGCTCGGCGCGATCGCGTCTCCGCAGTCGCAGCCGATCCAGTCGCGCACGATCCTCGAGGATCGCATCGCGGCACTCTCGGCCACGCTCGGCGACGCCTCGCCGCCGCGCCCCGAGAACTGGGGTGGCTATCGCGTCCTCCCCGAGCTCGTCGAGTTCTGGCAAGGCCAGCCCTCGCGGCTTCACGACCGCGTCCGCTACACGCGCGCCACCGGAACGTGGTTGCGCGACCGCCTCGCCCCCTGATAAGAGCGCTCCCAATGCGCGCAGTCGGGTGGTTCGGGTTCGCTCTGGTATCGTTGTCCTCCGCGTGCACGATCGACGCGCACGTCTCCTCGGACGATCACCTCTCCTCCGGCGAGCACGCGATCATCAACGGCACGCGCTCCGTCGGAAACGCGGCGACCGTCATGATCGTCGGCTATCCGCCGGACCGCTCGGTGATCCACACCTGCACCGCGGTGCTCGTCGCGCCGACCGTCGCGCTCACGGCCGCCCACTGCATCGACGCGCCGACGCACCCCAACTACTCGTACGGCGTGTTTCCGGGCGACGACGCATCGCCGTACCCGTTCCTCGTCGATCTCGAGCCGCACCTCCTGCCGATCACCTCGGTGCACCCGCACCCGCAGTACGACGATCAGCTGCCGTTCTTCGCCGACATCGGCGTCGTCATCCTCGAGAACGCGCTGCCCGTCGCGCCGCTGCCGATCCGCCGCACGCCGTTCGATCCGGGGCTCATCGGTCTCCCCGCGCTGATCATCGGCTACGGGCAGACGACGTACATGGTGAACAACGCCACGCGCTACGAGGCGATGACCAAGGTGGCAGGCATCGAGGACGACACGATCACCGTCGGTGACACGGTCCAGCGCTCGTGCCTCGGCGACTCGGGCGGCCCCGCGATCATGGACAACGTGGTGGTGGGCATCGACTCCTACGGGCCCACCGGCTGCGGCGGCCCGGCGCACTACCGGCGCGTCGACTACTTCTTGCCGTTCATCGATCAGTACGTGCCGCCGCCCGCTGGCCCCGACGCCGGTCCGCAGCCCGGCACCGATGCCGGCACCGAGGAGAGCGACGGTGGCGGATGCTCGACGACCGCATCCTCGCCGGTGCTCGTCGCGCTCGCGCTGCTCGGCTTGCGTCGTCGACGCCGCTAGGTCGCGCTGCCGCGTACGCGAGGGCCCAGCCCACACGCCGTCCACGGCCCCGAGCGCAGCCATCGCTCTGCGTCTCGGCGCGCGTACGCCGCGCGCAGACGAACGCGACGCGGCCCCGGTCGCCGGCTCGAGGCGTGCGGCGCCGGCTCTCTCGGCGGCTGAGGATCGTCTTGACATCGTGTTCATGTGACACTATCAATGGTGTCACATGGACACTAAGTCGATATGCCTGCGTGGCGCAGCGGCAGCGGTCAGCGGCGCGCGGCACGTGCGCACCGCCCGCAACGGCCAGGACGCCGCGCGCGT
>JAEYYV010000331.1 GCA_023428295.1 Pseudomonadota bacterium | reverse complement strand
CGCCTCGAGCTCGCGCGCGGTGATCGCGGCAACGCACGCGCGGCTGCATCACGCGCTGCGCGCGAAGCACACGCCGCCGGGCTCGTTCGCGTTCGCATCCACGCGCTCCTCGCACTCTCGGCGCTCGCGCGCGACGACGACGATGCGGCCTCGGCCGTCTCGTACGCGCGCGATGCATCGGATCTGTCCGCTGCCGCGGGGTTGCCGGTCGAGCGCCTCGTCGCGCACGCCGCCCTCGACGCGATCAGCGGTCACGAGGCGGTCGCCGATCCATCCGCGCCGAGCGCCGCCACCATGGCGCCCGCCGCGATCGAAGGCGCCGCGCGTTTGCTGACGGACCTCGGCCTCACGGCACAGCGTCCGTTCCGCGTGATCGATGCGGAGGGTGTCCCGTCGGACGTCGCCGATGCCAACCCCGAGATCCTCCGCTTGCCAGGCCGCGCGCTCGCCGTCGACGGTGTGCGCGAGGTCATCTGGCGCCACGGGAGCGAGCTCGCCGACCTCCGTCGCCGCTCGCTGCTCAAGCGCTTGCTGTTCTTGTTCGCGTCGGCGCCGGGCAAGGTGTTCTCCAAGGAGGCGATCGTCCAAGCGGTCTGGAACGTCGAGTACCACCCGCTGCGCCACGACGCGGCGCTGTTCACGAACATCATGCGAATCCGTCGCCTCCTCGGCGAAGACGGTTCGGAGATCATCCGGGTGACCGAGGACGGCTACCGTTTTGTTCCGCCCCGTGATTTCATTTTCGTCATCCCACGGTGAAGACGAAGAACAAGAAGGTAGCGTCGGCGAAGAACAAGCCGGCGAAGGTCATCGCGAAGGCGGCGCGCAGTAAGGTCAAGGGCAGCGCGAAGGCGAAGCCGAAGCCGAAGCCGAAGCCGAAGAAGCGATTGCACGCCACCGCGGGCGCGACGAAGAAGTGGATCACGTACGTCGAGAAGCACGGCGTCGTTCTCGCGTCGGCGAAGGGCCCGGTCCCGTCGCTCGCCGAGCAGATCGCTGGCGAGCCGATCGTCGGCAGCTGGTGGTCGCATCCCAAAGGCAACGTGATCTACGACGTGCTGTCGGCGATCGACGAGAACGTGGACGTCCGCTGCTTCAAGCTCGTCGACGGCAAGGTGACGTTCGTCCACCGCCGCTTGTGGCCGGCGGTCGTCCGGCTCGCGCGCGAGGGCGTGTTGCCCGCAGAGCGCACGGAGCTCGTCCGTCAGGAGCACACGCGCAGCGGCGAGCACCACAACGTGAAGATCCCGTTTCCGGCGTGGGTCGAGGAAGACGTGTCCAAAGCGGCCGACGCGATCACCGTCGACGCGGCGCGCGCACAGCTCGGAGCGTGGGCCTAGCCGCCTAGAATCCGGGACGCTGTGCGAGATAGATCTGCGGCGCGGCGCCGTCGAGCTTCGTGTACAGCAGCGTGCAGCGATCCGGGGCGAGCCAGCTCGGGCTGAGCGTGCCCGTGCCGAGCTCCGCCACCGCGGTGGGCGCACCGAACGGGTCCGACACGGACGCGCGCGTAGCGCGGAGCATCGATCCCGCAGCGCGGCCGGGCACGCGGGCGAAGAAGACTTCGAGACCGTCATCGCTCACGACAGGAGCCTCTTCGTAGTCGTCGCTCGAGAGCTCGGCGATCAGCGTGCCCGCGCCGAACGGTTGATCGGTCGCCGCTCGTGTCGAGACAAAGAGGTTCGCATTGCCCGCGGCGATGCGAGCGAAGTGCAGCGTGAGCCCGTCACGGCTCACACGCGGCGTCATCCCGGCGCCGCTCGTGCCCAGCTCCGTCATCATCCTCGGCGCGGGGAACATGTCGTTCATCCCAGCGCGTGTCGATGTCATGATCGTCGACGTCGTCTGGAAGTAGATCGTCAGCTCGTCCTCGGAGAGCATCGGCCACGCCATGGGCATGTTTCCGATGTTCTCGATCGAGAGCGGCGCGATCGTGAAGAAGCCATCGCTCGGCGTCGCGCGCGTGCCCATGAACAGCGCCTGGTCGCCGGTGCCCGGCACGCCGCGCGTGATGTAGATGCGAAGAGAGTCGGCGGAGAGATGCCCGCCGAACTGCATCGGGTTGGTTGTCGTCAGCCCCATGATCGTCGCCGGCGCAGTGAATGGCGCCTCGAGATTGCACGGAGGCGGTGCATCCATTGGTGGCTCCGAGTCCATCGGAGCGCTGTCGACCTGCGTGTTGCCATCATCCCCGCACGCGGCCACTGTCAACACGATCCACCACGACCTCATCTCCCGACGATACACCAAACCGCGCACCGCGATCAGCGGGTGATCGGGAGCGTCGCGAAGTAGTGCACGCCGAGCGATGGGTGCTCCGCGCGGATCACGATGCGTTTGAAGCCGCGCGTGCGGGCCTCGAAGCGCAGGTCCTTGCGGATCGTGATCGGATCGCCATCGATCGCGAGCGTCCATCCCGGCAGCGTCGCGCCCCGCACGGTCATCTCGCTGCCGGATGACCTGATGTCTTCGAGGAAGAGCACGGGCGAATTGTCGTCGCCGGTCTTGGGCAGCTCTCGGCTCGTGCCATCGCCGCGAACCGTGATCGTGCCGGTGATGGGGGGCACGTGCGGATCGGCGTCGCACCGCACCTCGTACGACCAGCGCCCTTCGTCGAGCGCGAGAGTCGCGCGCGTGTGGCCCGCCACGCGAGTGACCTCGACGCTCTGCGGTCCGAGCACCACGACGTGCGCGCCCGACGAGCAGCGCCCCGAGAAGTCGACGTGCAGCGTGGTCGTCACCGCGGGATCGTGAATCGTCACCGAGGTCCCCGCGATCACCGCGACATCGGTTTCGGGATCGTCGACCGCGACCAGCTGCCCGTTCATGACACCGGCATCGGAGCCGATCGGCTGGTTCATCGCCACCCCGACAGCGCTCCCCGCGTTGGCAGATCCAGCCGCGGCGACTCCCTCGCTGGGAGCGCCTCGAACAGCGTCGCTCGACAGCTCTCCGGAGCGAGACTGCGCGACCAACACGACCAGCGCGACCACCGCGACGGCGCTGATCGGAGCGGCGAGCCACCACGGGCGCTTCGCGGGCGCCTCGGCGCGCGCAGCGAGCACGCGATCGGCAAAGCCCGTTGGAGGCTCGAGCGGCGTCCACGCATCGAGCGCATCGTCGATCACGCGATCATCATCGAGTCGGTCACTCATCGCGAACCTCCGCGAGGCGCTCGCGCAGCAGCGTGCGTGCGCGAGCGAGACGAGACTTGACGGTGCCGAGCTCGATGCCGAGGGACCGCGCGATCTCGGTGTACTCGAGCCCGTGGTATTCGCGGAGCAAGAACGCAGCGCGAAGCTCCGGCGACAGATCCGCGAGCGCGGTCTCGATCGCGGCGACGAGCTGCTTGCGCTGCATGTCAGCATCGGTTCGATCGGTGCTCGTGCCTCGAATGTCGTCGGTCGGGACGGGGCGCATGCGGCGCAGCTCGTCGATCGAGCGGCGCGCCGCGATCGTGAGGATCCACGTCGATAGCTTCGCGGGTCCCTCGAGCTCGAACTTCGAGAGGTTCTGGAACACGCGAAGGAACGTGTCCTGCGCGATGTCCTCGATCGTCGCGCGGCCCTGTCGCCACAGCATCCGCGAGATCAACGCGAACACGCGATGCTGGTACGTCTCGACGAGCTCGCGCGCGGCCCTGCCGTCGCCCGTTGCCGCGCGACGGACCGCGAGCTGATCGAGCTCGTCCTGCGTCGCGCGCACGGGCGTTGGGACCTCGGTGGCCACGGCGATCATGTCGTCGCGCATTCCACGGACGAGGTGGCGCCGAGTTCCCCAAATTCGTCGCGTCGCGCGTAACTAATGGACAAGCATGACGGATGTCATGCGCGTAGCACCGCCGAAGGGCGGTGCGGAGGGGGCAACAAGCATGACGGATGTCATGCGCGTAGCACCGCCGAAGGGCGGTGCGGAGGAGGGGGGAACAAGCATGACGGATCCTGACATTCGTCAATTGAATAGATGAGGCTGATCGGGCGTGGAGACCGGTCGTAGTGCGGCCAGCGCGGCAGCGATCGCGGCGTCCTCGCGCTTCTCTTCCGCGTCCCACGTGGTGAGGCGCTTGGTGTTATTGCGCTTCTTGCGGATGTATCCGAGGACGAGGAGCATCGCGCACAAGATCCAGATCGCGAGCCCGAGCAGGCCGAGCGGCGCGAGCATGTAGCGGCTGGTGAGATCCGAGCGCCACTCCTCGAACAGCTCGCGCAGCGGACGACCGAACGCGGTCTTTGCGGCTGCGTCCATATCGCCGGTCTGGCCGACGATGGTGAGAAAGCGACGGAACGGCCAGCGATCACCGTCGTCCGCTTTGTCCTCGTAGCGGCCGCGACGCGACAGGTAGCCGATGAAGTCGTAGCTCTGCGCGTACGCGCGGTGCGCGGGAAGCTCCTCGGCGGGAAACGATCGATCGAGCTCGTCGAGCGCGACGATGCCGCCGAACCACGCCATGCCGGCGAGCGTCTCCATGCGATCCCACGACCACTCGCCCGCGTGCTGATACGCGAAGCCTTCGTGCAGCCAGTGCGGTGCTCGCGGCAACGCGACGCCGAGCGCGATGTGAGCGAGCTCGTGCTTCAGCGTGGACGCGGTGTTCACGATGTTCGCTCCGCGACGCATCGCGACCGAGATAACGCCGAGGTCGGGATACGCGACGCCGATCGCCCACGGTGGAGCACCGCGTCCGGCCGGCGCGATCGCGGCGAGATCGGCGGCGTCACGCACGAGGCGCACCTCGATCCGCTGCGGCACCGGAAGATCCACGAGGTCAGCGCTGATCGCGGTCAACGCTTCCTCGGTGATGTCCGCGAGCGATGTCGCTTCGCTCGCGAGGCCGTCCTCGGCGAGCACGGTCACCCGCCCCGAGGACGCGGCGTGCTGGAGGCGCGGCGCGGCGGCGACCGGCGAGAGCAGCGCGAGGAGCAATGCGAGGACGAGCAGGATGCGCTTCATGGGACCCTCGGCAGGTGGAGCTCCACCCGCTGCGTCGTCGACGCGGTCTCGGTGAAGTAGAGCAGGGCGCCACCGGCGACGATCGCACCCGCGAGCGACGCGTAGACCCACCACTTCGTGGGCTCGTCGACGCGTTCGCTGCGTTTGTCGCGCACGAGCGGCGTGTTGGTTTCGGTCAAGAGCTCGTCGGGATCGGGAGACCGATCGTTCCAGACCTGGACGCGATCGGCGATCAGCGCGACGAGCCGGGGCGCATCCGCGACGCTTCCGGTGCCATCGTCCTGGCCGAGTCGATGCGGATCGCCCGCGCGCCCAGCGCGTCCCCACGCTTCGATCACGTCGCCGCGCCGCACGATCGCCACGCGGACCTTGGCGAGCGTGAGCACCGCGCCGATCTCCGACGCTGCCGGCATCACCCCGCCCCAACTCGCGACTTTCTTCGCGATGGCACCGTACGTGCCGCGCATCGAGGGCGTGGGGATCGCGAGCGTGGTCTGCGACTTCACGGCGGTGCCCATCGCGAATCCTCGACGGTCACCACTCGCCGCCGCGATCACGTGCTCGCCCGCGGGCAGCGTGGTCACGAGCGGAGACGTGCCCGCGCGCTCGTGATCGATCCAGATCACCGCGCCGGGCGCGTCGGAGGTGATCTCGATCCGATACACCTCGCGATCGAGCACCGCATCGACCTCGGGATACTTGGTCCACAGATCTGCGGGAACGTCGGCCGATCCACCGAGCGTACGCAGCCGCGTGATCGCCGTGCGCGCGAGCGAGGCATCGTTGCCGCGCTCGGCGCAGAGCAGCACGTACGTCCACGCGCGCGGAAGCTCCGGCACCGGCAAGCCGCCCGCCTGTCGCGCAGCCGCGATGCCGATCGCCGTGTTGCTCGCCGTGATCGTCTGCGCGCAGTCGAGCTGCCCGAACGCGCGCCCGGCCTCGGCCATCGCAGCAGAGAGCCGCGCTGCATCCGGCGTGATGTCCTCACCCGCGAGCGCGTCGTCGATGCCGTCGCCGATGAGCGGCGAGAGGCCACCGTTGACGATCGCGCCGGCGAGCGTCCGACGCGCGACTCCACCGTCCGTGGGGCCCACGTCGATCACCGCGACGCGGTCTTGCTTCGGCGCCGCCAGCGCGACGCCTGTCACGACAACGAGTGCCGTGCTTACGCGAGCTGCTTGAAGAACTCGTTTAGGGCCCATACGTCACGCGCACGCAGCCCGTCGAATTGAATGCCCACGCTCTTGTCGTCCGACCAGCGCACCGTGGCGCCGATGTCGATCGCTTCCTCCATCGTCGGAATCTTGAACGTGATGTGGCAGCGCTCGCCCATCGAGTACCGCTTCTGCGTGGCGAGCAATGCGCCACCCAGCGAGAGGTTGACGATCGAGCAATCGGCCGCGTTGGAGCGGTCGCCCGTCGAGAAGGTTCCCGTGATCGAGACTGCGTGACGGATCGCTGTGCGACGGTTGTCGGCCATTGCTGCGAGCCATCATAACTCGGAAATGATGGCTCTTAATCGGCGCCGCGCACCTAGCTGATCGTCGTGGCGACTCCTGACATCAGTTGAGCTTGATGTCGATGTACGCCTTCTTGCGCAGATCCTCGAGCCACGTGCCGGTCTGCTTGTCCATCTCCTTGCGGCGCAGCTCGCGGGAGATCTGCTCCTTCATCTGATCGAACGGCTTCAGGTTGGACGTCTGCACGTCGGTCGCGAGGAACACGTGCAAGCCCTGCGGGCCGGTCACCGGACCACGCACGTCACCTTTCTGCATCGCGAACACGATCGGCTCCCACTCCGGGTTGGCCAAGCTCTGGCGCTGAAACCATCCGAGCTCTCCACCGGTTGCCTTGGTGCTCACGTCCTCCGACACCTCGCCCGCGACCTTGGCGAAGTCCTCGCCACGACCGACGCGCTCCATCGCTTGCGCGGCCTTGGCCTTGGCCTCCGAGACTTGCTGCTCCGTGGCCTTCTCCGGCAGCTTGAACAGGATGTGCGACAGCTTGACCGCACTCACGGACTGCGAGCGGCGCTGCATCTCGTCGTACTTCGCACGGATGTCCTCGTCGGTCACCGACACCTTGGGTGCGACGAGCTGGTTCACCGCGCGCAGGCGCAGCAATTGGCGGCGCAGATCCGTCTTGTAATTGGCGAGCGTGTAGCCCTGCGCGGCGAGCGCCTGCGCGAGCGTGGCGTCGTCGAGGTTGTTCGTGCTCTTGATCTCGTCGAGCGCGGCCTGCACCTCGGCCGACTCGACCTCGATCTTTGCCCTCTCCGCGGCCTGCACGATCAGCTCCTCGCTGACCATCTCGTCGAGCACGCTCGACCGGAGCTTCTCGATGCGGCGCTCGCGCTCCTTGGGATCGGCGATCTGCTGCGCGTCGGGAAGCACGGGGATCATGCGCGCATCGAGCTCGCTGCGCAGGATGATCGCGTCGTTGATCACGGCGACCACGCGCTCGAAGATGATGCGCTTGCCCTTGTTGGGCGACTCGACCTTCTTGGTGCCGGGCTCGGGAGCTTTCTCGGCAGGCGCCTTCTTGTCACCCGGAGGCGCTCCCTGTGCGAAGGCCGCCGCGGCCGTGACGAGAGACAGGACGAGCAGTGCCAATCGCATCATCATTTGGACTCGTTTCGGGGCAACCCGGTTGCTCCATCGATATCGGCCTCGGGCGCCATCGGAGGGGGAGGAGAGATGCCCTGCGCGGGTGCCGGAGGAGGCTGCAGGTCGTGGCCGTGCCCGTCGTCGACGGCCGTGGAGGTATCGATGCGCACGCGCGCGAGGTTGGCCTCGTTGATCTCGATCTTCGAAACGCCCTTGAGGCCCTCGACGAAGTCCTTCTGCGCTTTCAGGCGCGAGTCGCGGAAGAGCTTGTTCCGAATCGCGGGCTTTGCATCGTCGAACGACTTGGTCATCGACTTGCGGCGACCGGTCTGCTTCAGCACGTAGAACATGCCGTTGCCGCCATCCACCGTCTGCGAGACATCGCCGGTGTTGACGAGGCCGAACGCCGCGCGCACGACGGGCGCGGGGATGTCCTTGGTCTGCGCGTCGAAGTAGCGCAGGTCGCCGCCGCGGAGCTTCGTGTCCTCGTCGGCGGAGTACTTCATGACGAGATCGCGGAAGCCCTTGTTGGTCTTGCCCGCATCCCCGCGCGCTTCGATCGCCACGCGATCCGCCTGCGCCTTGTTCTTGAGGATGATCGCCGACACCCGGATCTCCTCGGGCTTCACGTACTCGGCGAGGTTCGCGTCGTAGTACGCCTTCATGTCCGCCTCGGGCACGGAGTCCGCGGTGACTCGTGCGTCGAACTCGTCGCGCATGAGCTTCTGGATCATCACCTGCTTCATCGTGCGAACGACTTCGGGATCCTTGTCGAGCCCGCGCTTGTACGCTTCCTTCGCGAGCACCTCGAAGCGAATCAGCGAGTCGAGGAACTCCTTCTTCTGCTCGAGCGACGTGTAGCGCGCGCGGATGTACGGGCTCTGCCGATTGACGCGCTCCTGAAACTCGCCGAGCGTGATCGTGACGTCGTCGATCTTGGCGAGCGGCTGCGCGAGCTCTTCTTGGCTCTGCTTGGGCAGCGCCTTCTTGGTGGGGAGCCCCGGCTTGGACTCGTCACCGACCGTCTCGCTCTGCTTTTTCTGACACCCAGAAATCAGCAGGACGGCAGGGACCAGAAAGCGAATCATCACAATGGGTTCACGTAGCACGAGCGAGGGCGTCCAACAAGGCTCTCCTCGCCCCGGCAGGCCCTCCGGGAGCAGGGGGCTGGATCGCCCAGCGATGGTCCGGCAGGCGCTTCCAGCCGGCCCAGCTCAGCTGCTTCACGAGATCGGAGTCCAGCGGGACGGCAACCGCCACTCTCGTCGAGGAAATCTCGAGCGCCACGATGCCCGCCTTGCGCGCGATGGCCTTCACGCCCATGAGCTCTCCGAGCAGCACCACGTCGCCCGGCACCGGGCCGTACCGGTCCGCGATCTCGGCCATCACGTCGCGCAGCTCGTCGTCGGAGTCCACCGCCGACAGCTTCTTGTACAGCTCGAGGCGCTGGCCCGGGTCGGGCACGTAGTCGTCGGGGATGAACCCGGGGGTCTCGATCTGCAGCTCGGGATCGATCTCGGAGTGGATCGGCTTGCCGCCGACCTCGGCCACCGCGGCGTCGAGCATCTTCACGTACTGATCGAAGCCGACCGCCGCGATCGAGCCCGACTGCTTCGCGCCGAGCAGCTCGCCGCCGCCGCGGATCTCCAGATCCTGCGACGCGATCTGGAAGCCCGCGCCGAGCTCGGTGAACCGCTGCAGCGTCTCGAGCCGGCGCCGCGCCTCGTCCGTGATGTGCTCGGGCTCGGGCACGAGCAAGTAGCAGTACGCGCGCTCCTTGCTGCGGCCGATGCGACCGCGCAGCTGATACAGCTGTGCGAGGCCGAACGCATCCGCGCGCGCGACGAACATCGTGTTGGCGCGCGGGATGTCGAGGCCGCTCTCGACGATCGTCGTGGCGACGAGGAGATCGATCTCGCCGCTCACGAACTGCACCATGACCTTCTCCAGCTGCTCCGCCGTCAGCGCGCCGTGACCGACGCCGATGCGCGCACTCGGCACGAGCTTCTGCACGTACTCTGCCCACTCCTCGATCGTTCGATTGTCGTCGCGCGGAGCGGTCTTCTTCTGCGGGCGATCGTCATTGGGCAAGCGGTGATCCGGCGCCTTGCCGGTGCCCATCGTGCCGATCGTCGGCGTGATGAAGAAGACCTGTCCACCGCGGGAGAGCTCGCGCTCGATCGCCTCCTTGATCGTCGCCTCCTCGACGCGCGAGACGAACGTGCGCACCGCGCGTCGATCCGCGGGCGGCGTCGCGATGATCGACAGATCGCGCAGGTTGGCCATCGCCAGGTGCAGCGTGCGGGGAATCGGCGTGGCCGTCAGCGTGAGCACGTCGACCTGCGTCTTCGTCTTCTTGATCTTCTCCTTGTGCGCGACGCCGAACCGCTGCTCCTCGTCGATCACGAGCAAGCCGAGATCCTTGAACCGCACGTCGGGTGAGAGCGCGCGATGCGTGCCGACCACGACATCGAGCTTGCCTTCACCGAGCTTGCGCACCGTCTCGATCTGCTCGGCCTTGGTCTGGAACCGGCTCAGCTTGCCGATGTTGACGCCGAAGCTCTTGAAGCGCTCGACCATCGTCCGGTGATGCTGCTCGACCAGCACCGTGGTCGGCGCCAACACGCACGCCTGCTTGCCGCCCTGGACGGCGCGAAAGATCGCGCGCAACGCGACCTCGGTCTTGCCGTAGCCCACGTCGCCGCAGACCAGGCGATCCATCGCGCGCGGCGACTCCATGTCGCCGAGCACGGCATCGATCGCGGCGAGCTGATCGGGCGTCTCGTCGAACGGGAACGTGGCTTCGAGCTCGCGATACGAATCGTCCGCCGGCGGAAAGCGATGACCGGGCAAGCTCGCGCGCTGTGCGTACAGCTGCAAGAGCTCCTCGGCCAACGCGCGAATGTGGCGCTTGACCTTGGAGGTCGTCGCTTCCCACGTGACACCACCGAGCTTGTCGAGCCGTGGCGCGTGGCCTTCGGCGCCGACGTAGCGCTGCACTTCGCCCAAGCGATAGAGCGGGAGATACAGCGTGCCGCCGTCGTACTCGAGCTTGAGCGCGTCGACCTGCGTGAGCGGCGGTGCGCTCGCGCCGATCGCGCTCGTCTGCAAGATCGACACGGTGCCGACGGCGAGCTTCTCGAGGCCCAGGTACTTGCCGACGCCGTGCTTCTGGTGGACGAGGTAGTCGCCCGGGCTCAGCTGGGAGAAATCACCGACGCCACCGAGGAGCGCGTCCTTTGCCTTCTTGCGCTGGCTGCGCGCGTGATGCGTGCGCTGGCCAAAGATGTCCTGCGTGGTGACGAGCGCGATGCCGTCGCGCTGGGAGGCGAAGCTGCCGATCGGCGTGCCGGTGACGAGCTCGACGCTGCCGAGGACGTTGCGCTGCGCGAGCACGCCTTGCAGTCGCTCGAGGCGGCTGGGCGAGTCGCACGCGATCACCACGCGCAGCCCGTCGCGCTTCCACGCGGTGATCGCGATCACCAAGGGAGCCGCGTGCTCGACGTCGCCGAACGTACGCGCGTGATCGAGCTGCTGCTTGAGGACGCGCAGATCGTCGATGGCAATGCGCAGCTTCGTGCCCGGCGTGTCGACCAGCTCGAGCGTCGGCAGGAGCACGGTCCGACGCCGGACAGCGGACGCGCGCGCATCGTCCGCAGGCGATGTGCCTGCGAGGCCGAGGACCTCATTCGCGTCCACGAAGTGCGCCGCGGGCGGGTAGGTGAGGGCGCGATCCTTGTCGCCGCTGTGACTCGCGCGTTCGGTGTGGCGCGCCTCGGCGTCGACCCACGCGTCGGCGATCGCGCGCCGGCACGCGTCCGGATCGACGACGATCCATCGCGCATCCGCGGGCACGTACGCCGCGGGAGACACCATCTCGTCGTGAAACGCGGGCGTGAGGCCCTCGATGCCGACGAACACCTCGCCCGCCGCGAGCTGCTCCACGATGCGGCGCGTGGCCTTGCTCGGAAAGGCGATCTCGTCGGCGTGCTCGCGAATGCGGCTCTTCGTGTCGCGCGTGCCGGTGTTGATCGTCTCGCGCACCGGGTGCAGCTCGATGCGATCGATCGCGCGCAGCGTGCGTTGCGATTCCGGATCGAAGGTGCGGATGGTCTCGACCTCGTCGCCGAACAGCTCGATGCGCACGGGGTAGCGCGCGAGCGGCGCGTAGATGTCGATCACCTCGCCGCGCACCGCGAACGTGCCCGCCTCGTCGACGAGCGGCGTGCGCGCCCAGCCGCCGGCGACGAGCAGCGCGGTGACCGCGTCGCGATCGATCGTGTCGCCCTTGGTGATCGTCATGCCGCGCGATGCGAGCTCGGCGGGCGCCAGCGTTCTTCGCATCAGCGCCTCGGCCGACGTCACCACGATGCGGGGGCGAAGCGCGGGTGAGGCCAGCCGATACAGCGTCGCGAGTCGCTCGACGATGCACGCGCGATCCGGTGCGAGATCCGCGTAGGGTGACACGTCGATCGCGGGCAATGACGTGATCGGATCGAGCTCGTCGGACGCGCCGGCCTCGAGCGCGAACCAGAACCGCACGTCATCTTCGAGCCGGCGCGCGAACTGCTCGTCGGGCGCGACGAGCACCACGACCTCGCGCTGTGCGATCTGCGCGGCGAGCCATGCCGCCCAGCCCGACGTCGATCCGTACAGGACGACGGTCGGGTCGGCGAGCGCAGCTGCGAGCTCGGGCCACATGCGTGGCGCACCCTAGCGAATAGATGCCGGTGCCGCCACGGTCGCGGGACGGACTACTTCGCGGAGCCTGCGGGCGCTTCGGCGGTCGGCAGCTTCAAGAGCTCGTTGACCTGCGCCTGCGCCGCATCGATCGCTTGCTTCGTCGCCTCGTCGTACAGCGTGACGAGCGCGGTCTCGACGCTCTCCGACACCTCGTTGAACAGCTGCACCGGCTTGTCCTTGAGGCCCGCGAGGTACGTCTTACCGGCGACGAACGCGGTCTTCGCGCTGTCGCACTGCTGCTTCGCCGCGTCGCTACCGCCGCTGAGCTTGAGCCCGCCGCAGCCGACCTCGAGCAGACCCTCGACCTGATCGAGCTTGGCCATGAGCGGCTGCATCGCGTTGGCGATGACGTCGCCCGTTTGCTGGGCGAACGGCTCGATCGCTCCGCGCACCTCGGCGCTGACCTTCGCCCGCACCTCGGCGAGCGTGGCACCCGTGCCCGAGTCCTTCATCCACTTCTCGAGCTCGCTGGCGAGGTTGCCCAGGCGCGCCTCGAGCTGATCGAGACCCGCGCGGAACGTGCGCAGCGTCTTCACCGCGTTGTCGAGCTCGCCGACGAGCGTGTCCACGGCAGCGAGCTGCGAGAACTTGCTCGAGAGTCCCTTCCACTCGTCGAGCTGACGGAACTGGTTCACGATCTCGACGGGCGTGGCGACCGCATCGACCTTGTCGAGGAGCACGCCGAGCTCGTCGAGTCGCGACTGCTGCGCCTTGACGACATCGATCTGCGCTTGCGTGATCTCCACCTTCTCGACGGGGGGCTCGATCTCCTTCTTCGCTTGATCACCGGCGTCCTTCTTGCTGCCGCAGCCCACGACCACGAACGGAGCCACGAGTGCCGCCACCACGAAGAGATTGCGCATGGAGCGGCAACCTAATGCGCGCCCTCGGCGCGTGCAACCATTAGGTCCAGTTGCACGCGTCGGCCACGTTGCGCTACCACCAGACCTTGCGACGGTTTCTCGCGATCAGCGTGGTCGCTCTCTCGGCGCGGAGCGCACAGGCCGGCCAAGCGACGTGCAGCAACCCCGGTCTGCCGATCGGCGCAGGTGCGTCGAGCGACTTGCTCCCCGGTCGGCTCACGCTGTCACTGACCACGGGCCTCCTCCTGCTCGATGGCTCCGAGGTGGTGATCGAGAACGCCGGACGCATTCGCTACGACTCGAGCCTCTCGCTGTTCGAGACGCGACTGTCGGCCTCGTATGCGCTCACGTCGTCGATCGCGATCGGCGGCGCACTTCCGTATCGCGTCGACGATGTCGGCGTGGAGTACTTCGATCCAGCGACCGGCGCACCGGTCGCGAGTGCGTCGAGCATTCACATTCGCGACGAGAGGCTGACGGGGTTCGGCGATCCATCGCTGCACGTCCACGGTGCGCGCGAGGTGGGAGCGCTCCGCTTTCACGTGCGGCTCGGAGCCACTCTTCCGCTCGGAGCCACCGTCGAGAATCCGCACCTCCTCGGCTCGATCGGCCAAGAGCACCAGCACGTCCAGCTCGGCACAGGTACCGTGGTTCCGTTCGGCGTGATCGAGGCGCAGCACCGGTTCGGCGACGGCGCGCGCGCGATCACCGGCGCTGCGTTCGCGGCCGCGTTCCTCTCGCTCTACGAGAACGACGAGGGCTACCAAGCGGGCCATCGCATCTCCGGCGGACTGTCCGCGTCGTCGAGCTTCGGCCTCCGCTCGCTATCGTTCTCGATCGCCGCCGAAGTGCACGGCGAGAGGGCCGAGCGGTGGGACGGTCTCGAGTACCCCGAGGAGGGAAACACGGGCCGCATCGACACGCTCGTCGGCGGATCGATCGCGTGGCGCCCGATCCCGCAGCTCGCGATCGCGTTCGACGCGAAGGTCCCCGTGTACAGCAAGGTTTACGGCACGCAGCTCGCGTACGGGCCCGTGCTCGGTGTCGGCGTGATCGGCACGTTCGAGACGCGGAACAAGCCGAGCTATCGCGGCGCCGATGTCGCGAGCGTCGGCCCGCCAGGCAGCGCGTCGCCGCTCGTGGCGGTCCCCGGCAAGATCACCGTGTTCGATCTGTGGGCCGATTGGTGCGCGCCATGCCGCGAGCTCGACGAGCGCCTCGCGGATCTCGCGCGTCGCTATCCGGACCGCATCGCGATCCGCAAGCTCGACGTCGTCGACAGCGACAGCGCCGCGTGGGCGACGTACATCGCGCCGGGCAACTACGACATGCCGCACGTGAAGGTGCACGGCAGAGACGGCGCGCTCTTGTTCGAGAGGTCCGCGCCGCCGCTCGAGCTCGTGCGCGCGATCGAAGCGCTGCTCGCGAACTGAGCGGCTACCTCTTCTTCTTCGCGGAGCTCGCGGCCCACGGATCGATCGAGCGCGCGAGCCACGCGGGCACCCCGAGCACCATCACGAGTGACGGGCCCTTCCGCTCGATCCACGAGATCGTGCCGTCGACGCCGAGCCAGCGCGTGCGCGTGTGATCGTGCTCGATCGTCGCGCCCGCGATCATGTTGTCGAACGCCTTCTCCGCGGCTTCCGCGGCTTCGATCGCGTCGGGCTCGCTGTCCCACTCGAAGCGCGCGAGGCCGATGCCGCGCTCGGGGCGCGGATCGTCGGGACGCACGAGCGAGACCACGCGATCACCGCCCCAGCCTTCACCGGCGATCGCCGCCTGCGCGCTGTCGACGCCGTGCGTGCGCAAGAACAGCGTGAAGCCCAGCTCGCCCCACACGGTCGATTGACCGAGCTGCCACGTCGCGAGCGCGGCCAGCGGCTTGATCTCGACGGGAATCGGCGCGTCACCCGCTTGATAGCGCTCGGGGTGGAGGACTTGCTCCGTCGATTTCGGCGGCTTCTTGAACGCGGCATCGACGGCGCTCCACGGTTGCCGTCGCCGCAGCGCGGCCACGAACGAGAGGCCCGCTCGATACGGGAACAACATCGCTTCACGAACCGCGAGCGGAGCGCTATCGAGCGAATCGCCCGCGCCGGGAACGGACATGCTCTTCTCCAGCGCGGCCGTGATGTCGGGATCGGACCACGGTGCGATCGAGCCGCGCCGGTGCAACATGAGCTCGACCATCGTCGCGAGCGCGTCCCCCTCGACCAGCGCGCGTCGAGCGCGGCGCGCGTCCGCCTCGGTCTCGGGCAGCTCCTCGAACTTCGCGAGGTCGAAGCTCTGATCCTGGAGTGCGTGCTGCACCTCGTGGGAGAGGACGAGCTCGGCCGCTTTCTCGTCGACGATCGAGCGCTGCACCATCGCGAGGCTCTTCGTCTGTGGATCGTAGTAGCCGAGCACTTGATCGCGCCGCAGGTCGAGCAAGAGCTGCGCGTAGTCGGTGCTCGGCGGAATGAGCCCCCAGCGCGAGTAGCCGAACTCCTCGGCCGACGTCGTGCGCCGCGTCTCGGGCGTGTTCGCGAACGTGGCGAGTCGCGCGTCGAGATCCGCCGTGGTCAGCACCACTTTCTTGATCGGCTTCTTCAGACCGAGGCCGCGGAGCCGCGCGACTTCCTTCGCGAGCACATCGACCTTGCCGACGAGCTCGACAAACCCGCGATCCGTCTCGCCGTCCGCGAGCGCGCTCGCGACGAGCGCCGCCAACGAGACGAGCGCACCTGCGGCAGTCGTGACGCGAACCACGCCCGGAAGCGTAGCGCGCACTGGCGATGCGGCGCATCCGATGACAAGCTATCGGCCGTGAAAAACCTCGGGTATGGGTTTGCGCTCGCAGCGCTGTTGTTTGGATGTGGCGATAACCTGGAAGGTCCGCAGCGGAAGCCGTGCGAAGAGCAGAGTGGTCACGCGTGCACCTGGGCCGGAAAAGCTGGGGTCTTCGGCTTCAACGGCGATGGCCTGCATCGCCTCGATACCGAGCTCTACTGGTCGATGGACATGTGGTTCGCGTCGAACGGGACCGTGTGGATCATCGACTGGAACAACCACCTGGTTCGCCGCATCGACGATGACATCGTGACGTCCGTCGTCGGGTGGACGGATCCGATCTTCCCGGGCGACGGCATGTCGGGCCCGGGCGAGCGCATGCCTGCGGGCGTGCTCGGCACCGAGGTCAAGCTCAACCACCCGACCGACTTCACCGAGACCGAGGACGGAAAGATCCTCGTGATGGCGTGGCACAACCACAAGCTGCGCGAGATCGATCCGGCCACGAACCACGTACGCATCGTCGCCGGCGCAGGCGCCGGTTTCACGGGCGACGGCATGACGCTCGCCGACGCTGCACCGCTCGGCGTGTTCCGTCAGCCCAAGGGCCTGGAGCGCGCGGCCAACGGTGACCTCTACATCCTCGATCAGGCCAACCTTCGCATCCGCAAGATCGAGAAGGCGACCGGCATGATCTCGACGATCGCCGGCAACGGCATGCAGGGCGGCGAGGGCGATGGTGGCCCGGCGCTGTCCGCGCAGCTGAACTTCGAGACCGGCTCCAACCCCGAGCCGTCCGGTGGTCTCGTGATCGCGGGCAACAAGCTCTATGTCGCCGACACGCTGTCCAATCGCATTCGCGTGATCGATCTCGACACGAACACGATCGACAACTTCGCGGGTACCGGCACCGAGGGCTTCTCGGGCGACGGCGGTCCCGCGGCGAACGCGCAGCTCGCGCATCCGCGCGACCTCGAGATCGGACCCGACGGTGACCTCTATGTCGCCGACACGGACAACAACCGGATCCGCGCCATCTCGCTCACGACGGGCACCATCCGCACCGTCGCAGGCACGGGCGTCCTCGGCCTCGACGACACGGATGGTCTCCTCGCGACCGAGACCAAGCTCGCGCGTCCGTTCGCCATCGAGTTCTCGCCCGCGGGCGACCTCTACATCTCCGACACCATCAACAGCCGCATCCTCAAGGTGACCAAGTGAAGCGCCTCGCACTCTCGCTCCCCCTCGCTCTCATCGCTTCCGCCTGCGGCGACGACGGCCAGACCTCCGCGCCGCTCTGCGATCCCACGGTGCCCGGCACGATCTGCACGATCGCTGGCGACGGCACTGGCAAGAGCGGCTACTCCGGCGACGGTGGCTCCGCGCGCGAAGCGCTGATGTCACTGCCGCAGGACACGCTGATGCACGAGGGCACGCTGTACATCCTCGACTGGAACAACCACCGCATCCGCTCGCTGCCCGGTGACGGCACGATCCGGCACGTCGCTGGTCGCGGCGAGCTCGGCGGCACGCTCGACGATCCGGCGTTCGACGACTTCAATCACCCGACGGGCCTCGTCGCCAAACCGGGCGGCGGCAAGCTCGTCATCGCCGCGTGGCACAACTCCAAGCTGCGCGAGCTCGATCTCGCCACGCACGAGTCCAACGATTCGTGCGGCGATGGTCGTCGCGCGTACTTCGGCGACGACGGTCCCGCGCTCACCGCCACGCTCGATCTTCCCGCGTCGGTCGCGTACGCGCCGAACGGCGATCTCGTCGTGATGGATCAAGCCAACCAAGTGATCCGTGCGATCGACTCCTCGGGAACGATTCGCCGCATCGCCGGTCGCTGCGTCATCGACGCGCCTCCGCCGCTCGGCCAAGGCCCGTGCGCGGATGGCACCGAGCCCACGCCGTGCCCCATGAACAGCGGCAAGTTCACGTGCGGTGTCCCCGCGGCCACCTGCGGCGCTCCCTGCACGCCAGGCTACGAGGGCGACGACGGCCCCGCGGACACGTTCCGCATGAGCCAACCGTTTGGCCAATCCGCCGACCCCGCGGGTCGCATCGCCTTCTCGTCGGACGGCTCGCTCTACTTCGCGGACACGGTCAACGCGGTCATTCGCAAGATCGGGACGGACGGCATCGTTCGCCGCGTCGCGGGCACGCCGAAAGAAGCGGGCTACGCCGGCGACGGAGGTCCCGCACTCTCGGCCAAGTTGAACAACCCGGTCGATCTCGCGTTCGGTCCCGACGGCACGCTGTACTTCTCCGACGTGTACAACCACTGCATCCGCGCGATCGCGCCGGACCAGACCATCTCCACCGTCGCCGGCATCTGCGGCGAATCGGGCTACACCGGTGATGGCGGCCCACCGACCGAAGCGAAGCTGAAGCGTCCGTACGGCATCGAGCTCGCGGACGGCGTGCTCTACATCGCCGACACGGGCAACCAAGCGATCCGCTCGGTGAACCTCGAGTAAACGCAGTGCGCAGCACCTACACTCGCGGCGTGTGTTGTCTCGCGATCCTCGTGGGAGCGTGCGGCGGTGACGACGCGCACTTCCCCGAGGACTACGCGTCGACGTACACGGAGGTGCGCGACTGTCGCCGCAGCGCCGATCACGATCTGCACTACATCCGCGTGCTCGCAGATCCGGACGCGCTCGCGCCGTATCGCGATCGCACGGGACCGTTCCCCGTCGGCTCGATCGTCCTCAAAGAAGAGTACGACTTCGCAGACGGTGACTGCACCGGCCCGATCCTCGAGTGGACCGTGATGCGGAAGACGGGCTCGCCCGCGCGCGGGGGCTGGGACTGGCAGCGCGTGGACGCGGACCGATCGATCAAGACCGAGAACTCGTCGCTCTGCTCGAACTGCCACTCGAACTGCACGCCAGACAACGGCGGCTTCGACGCGACCTGCGCGCAGCCCTGACGAGAGCTATTCGAGCGCCGCGAACGCGGTACGCAGATCGGCGTCGGTGCGCGGTCGCACGACGCGAGCCACCTCGCGGCCATCACGCAAGAGGACGAGCGTGGGCCACAGCTTCACGCCGAACGAGCGGCCGAGTCGCTTCCCCTTGCCGTCTTCGATCGAGACGTGGCGCACGGCCGGATGCTCGCCGAGAGCGCGATCGATCAGCGGGCGCGCAGCCTGGCAGAAGCCGCACCAGCCGGTGCCGAACTCGAGCGCGACGAGGCCCGGCGCGGCGTCGATGTCCTCACGCGTCGGCTCGCTCATGGTCATGCGTAGCATGCCGCGTACGAGGAGCCGTCGGGGAGCTTCTTAGTTACGCGTGCCGACGCAGACGTTGTTCTCGCACTTCGCGGTGAACGCGGTCGTCGGCTCGCCTTGCTTGCACAGCATGGTCTTGCAGCGATCCATGTCGCAGCGAACGAGCTCGCATTGCTTCTGCGCCGCGGCGAGCTCGGTGTTCGATCGCGCGGACGGCTGATCACACCCGGGGCACGCGCAGCATCCCGAGAAGCTCGTGATCGTGCAGTCCGCATCGGTGGTGCACGCGTCGGTGGAGGTCAGCTCCGCCGTCGATCCCGATCGCGTAGGCGCGGGATCCGTGGTCGCCGGCGGGGATGTCGTCGTCGAGGTCGTCGGTGGCGGCGACGCAGGGCACGCGGCGAGCGCGAGAAGGAGCAGAGCAGGGCGAGCCATGGCGGCAGTATCTGCTACAGCGCGAGATGAAGGAACTGGTTGAACTCGCTCGCGACGTAGTCGCCGAACGCATCGCCGTTGGTGAAGCCCGCGCGGCGATAGAGCGCGAGGGCGGGCTCGAACGGTTCGCCAGATCCGGTCTCGAGGCTGACGCGGCGATACCCGCGAGCGCGCGCCGTGGCGAGGATGTGAGCGAGCAGCGCGGCCGCGACGCCTCTGCGCAGGTGATCGGGGTGCGTGCGCATCGATTTGATCTCGCCGTGCGTGGCGGCGAGCTGCTTGAGCGCGCCGAAGCCGAGGAGCGTCTCGCCGTCGAAGACGCCCCACAACGACATCGCTGGATCGCGCAGGCCCGACGGGTCGAGTGCGTACACGGTGCCGGGCGGCGAGGCGGCGTGCATCCCCTCGAGGTGAATGCGCAGGAGCGCGAGCACCGCAGGATCGTCGACGGAGATCGCGCGGATCTGCATCACGCGAGCAGGATGTGCTCGAGCGCGATCAATCGCTCCACGTCGTGGACGTCGCTCGTCTGGAGCGGTACCTCGACGAGCGTCTCGTTCGCGCCTCTGGCGGTGTGCATCTTTGCGATCTGCGCGCGGTCGGCCGAGGCGAGCGTCTCGAGATCCGTGTGCGCGGCGAGCAGCGCTTGCGCCGACATCGTGCGCGACGTGCCCGAGAGTCCGAGCGACGTGATCTCGGCGTTCTGGGCGAGCGCGGCCTCGAGGACCGGCACGTTGACCTGCGCCGGACGCGACGGGTGCACCTTGTTCACGACAAAGCCCACGCACGGCATGCCGGCTTGGACGAGCCGCTCGTGGAACGCGAGTGCTTCGCGCACGGCCATCGGCTCGGGCGACGCGACGAGCAAGAAGCCCACGTGCGGTTGCCGGAGGAGCGAGAACGTCTCTTCCGCGCGCTGGCGAAAGCCGCCGAGGATGTCGTTGAACTCCGTGAAGAACACGCCGAGATCGTCGATGAACTTCGAGCCCACGAACTTCGCGAGGCGCTTCAGCACGAACGAGCCGGTCTTGCCGACGAACGACCAGCGCGAGCCGCTCTCGCCCTGTAGCTTGCGGAACCACTCGATCGCGGGCGAATCGATCGCCTCGGACAGCTTCCGAGGTGCGTCGAGAAAATCGAGCGCGTGCGCGGTGGGCGGCGTGTCGACGATGATGAGGTCGAACGCGCCCGAGCGATCGAAGTCATGCAGCTTTGCCATCGCCGCGTACTCCTGTGCGCCGGCGAGCGAGCCCGAGATCTGCGCGTACACGGGGTTGGCGAGGATGCGCTGCACCGCCGCCGGATCCTTGGCGTGACGCGCGACGACCTCGTCGAACGCCTGCTTCTGATCGAGCATCATCGCGTGCAACGAGCCGTTCTTGGACGGCGCGTGTGCATGCACGAGCGCGCGATCCACCTCTTGCACTTGATGCCCGAGCGATTCGAGCCCGAGGGAGTTCGCGAGGCGGCGCGCGGGATCGATGGTGAGGACCAACGTCTTCTTGCCGCGCCTCGCTGCCGCGAGGGCGAGCGTGGCTGCGGTCGTGGTCTTGCCAACGCCACCCGAGCCCACGCACACCAGGATGCGTCGCTCCATCAAGACGTCGACCAAGCGGACAGACGGCACGGTGTCCTCGCGGATAGCACGCAATCGCCTGCGGTGGCAACGCCGCGCGTCCCGCGGTACCGCGATTCCGACGGTGGCGGTCTGTGGTACAAGGGCGCGCGATGAAACGCGATCTGATCGTCACTGCCGATGGCCAGGAGCGCCGCGTCGCGATCGACGGCCCTCGCCCCAACGGGACGTTCGCGATCACCATCGACGGCGTCGAGCGGGTCGTCGACGCGAAGGCGATCCGGCCGGGCACCTGGTCGATCGTCCTCGACGGTGCCAGCTACGTCGTCGATCTCGACAAGCGCCGTAACGGCATCGCCGCCTCGGTCGGCGCGAGCGAGGCGCTGCTCCAGGTCGAGGACGCGCTGCACAAGCGCCTGGCGACCGCGGCCAACCCGCGGGCCGCGGCGCGTGGCGAGTCGCTGCGCGCGCCGATCGCGGGCAAGGTCGTGAAGGTGCTCGTCGCCGTTGGCGATCAAGTGGCTGCCGGGACCGCCGTGATCGTCCTCGAGGCGATGAAGATGGAGAACGAGCTGATCGCCGAGCGCGGCGGCACGGTCACGCAGGTCACCAAGCAGGCCGGTCAGGCCGTCGATACCGGCGAACTGCTCGTCGAGCTGGCGTAGGTCGACGTGGGCACGTCGAGCGCGAGCGAGATGCGCACCACGCCGTCGTGACCGAGCGACCGACGCTCACGGAACGGCGCGCAGCGGGGCGGAGGCAGAGCCCGGCAAGCCGACCGTTCGATCGCGCGGGATGTGGTAGCGCGTGAGGATGCGCGAGGTCGCTTTTCGCACCTCGTCGGTGTCGAGCATGATGATGCCGCCCGACGTGGTCTCGATCTCGACGACACCACGCGCTGCGCTGAGCCGCGCGACGAAGTCTTCCATGTCCCGCGGCACGTGACCGTCGAGCTTGGCGACCGCCTCGTTATACAGGTGCCCGTAGCCGACGTTGATCTCGTCGGCGAGGATCTGCGTGAGGATCACGATCTCGTTCTGCTCGGCCGTGCGGTAGCCCAGGTAGTAGTAGTTCAAGAACTCCTTCGGAGCCTTGTTCCACCACTTGTCCCACGTGGTCAGGTAGTCGCGCGTCAGCGTCTGGAACACGAGGCCGCCGTACACGAAGTACGCGGGCGGCTGGTCGTAGCGCGAGCGCGGCACGAGCGGATGCCAGGGGCGCAGCTCCAGTTTGACGGTGAGTGGCGCGCCGTTGCGTTTGATCGCGAGCTCGATGCGATCGCCGATGTAGCGATGGCCGAGCACCACGTCGTACCGCGTGCGGTAGTGACCGAAGTACTGCACGGTGCCGTTGTTGGCGATCGGGAGGCCATCGATCGCCGTGATCACGTCGCGCGGCTCGAGCTGTCCGTACGCCGAGCCGCCGTAGTCCACGTGGAGCACCACGACGCCGCGCTCGTTGGCGTCGAGCCCGAGCTGCTTGCGCAGGAGTGGGTTCTCGAGGTTCTGCGTGGTGATGCCGAGCGCCGGAATCTCGGGGCGCTTGCCTGCGGTGACGCCGTCGAGGAACGCGCGGATCAGCGGCGGTGGCACCATCTCGCCGATGTTGTCGACGCCGGTCAGCTTCTGAAACGCGATGCCGACGACCTTGCCGTCGCCGAACACGGGACCGCCGGAGTTCCCCGCGTTGATCGCGGCGTCGACGGTCACCGCGAGCAAGTGCCGCTGGCTGTGCGAGTACCGCTGCACCTCGATGCGCGACACGACGCCTTCGGTGATCGAGATTTCTTCGCCGCCGACCGGATAGCCGACCACTGCGACCTCGTCGCGCAGCTTGGGCATCGGTCCGAGCTCGGCCGGCTCCACGTCGTCGAGGAAGCCGGGCTCGACGACCTCGAGGAGCGCCAGGTCGCAGTCATGGCTGACCGCGCGTACCCGCGCGATGGCCTTGTCCGGCTGCGACGGCTTCTGAACCTGCAAGAACGTCGCATTCGCGATGACGTGCGCGCCGGTCAGGAGCATTCCAGGACCGATCACCACCGCCGAGCCCGTGGAGTTCGAGGGAGTTCTCGCCTGCCATGGTCCGTCGAAGTCGGGGTCCTGGGAGGTCGCAAAGACGCGAATCACCTCGGGGTAGGCCACGAATCCAGCGTACCGTGAGACCCGAACCCCGCAAAGCGTCGGATCGCCCACGCTCGTGGTTTGGTGGTCCCTCTCACGCATGCCTCGCGGTCGTCGCGGACTTGCAGCGCGACGCTTATGTAAACGCCGCGCACATGGTGGTTCTTACGCGGACGTGCGCCTGGTACTTACGAGCCCGACGTGCTCGCACTCCAAGCCCTGACACCGGACCGGCTCGCCGCCGAGGTACCCGAGGTCACGCTCGCCGAAGCGCGCAAGCTGATCGCGCAGGTGCATCGCGGCGAGCCGATCCACGCGAGCTCGTCCGTGCGGCGCGCCGCGGCGGACGCCGTACGCGCGCGCGGTCATACTCCGACGCTCGAGGTCGTCGTGGAGTCGGCGAGCGCGATCGATCCGTTCGTGAAGTACCTGCTCGCGTCGAACGTGGATGCACGCGGCAACGATCGCGACGCCGGCATCGATCGCGATGCGCCGCGCACGATCGACGAGCGTGATCGCTTCGAAGCGGTGCGCATCCCGCTCGAGGTCGCGGGCCGCTTCACGGTGTGCGTGAGCTCGCAGGTCGGCTGCGCGCTCGGCTGTGCGTTCTGCGCGACCGGCCGGCTCGGCCTGCGCCGCAACCTTCACGCGTGGGAGATCGTCGAGCAGGTGCGCATCGTTCGCGCTCGGCTCGCGCATCATCGGCGCGACGTGAGCGATGCGAGCGCGCCGCTCGGGCGCGTGCATGGCGTGGTGTTCCAAGGCATGGGCGAGCCGCTCGCGAACCTCGACAACGTGCTGCAAGCGATCGCGGTGATGACCGATCCGTGTGCGCTCGGTATCGATGCGCGCGCGATCACGGTGTGCACCGCAGGCTTGCCGGGCGGCATTCGACGCTTGGCGCGCGAAGCACCGAACGTGCGGCTCGGCCTGTCCATCTCGAGCGCGATCACCGCGCATCGCAAACGCGTGATGCCGATCGCCGACAAGCACGACTTCGACGACGTGATCGCCGCGTGCGAAGAGCACGCGCGCGAAACGGGCCACGCGCCGATGTGGGCGGTGACGCTGCTCGCCGGGGTGAACGACAGCGACGCCGACGCGGACGCACTCGCCGCGCGCGCGACAGCGTTTGTCGCAGCGACCGGCAAGCG
This sequence comes from Pseudomonadota bacterium, assembly GCA_023428295.1. Taxonomy (GTDB): domain Bacteria; phylum Myxococcota_A; class Polyangia; order Haliangiales; family Haliangiaceae; genus JABFXX01. The sequence continues at coordinate 9,140 of JAEYYV010000331.1, read as the reverse complement.
CCCTCGGATCACGCTGCTCGACTACAACGCGATCGGCGATGGCGACCCGTTCACGCGCTCGGGCCGGCTCGGCGTGTTTCGCGACGCGCTGTCGGCGGCGGGGCTCCCGTCGCATCGCCGGTACTCGGGCGGCAGCGATGTCGCGGCCGCGTGCGGTCAGCTCGCCGCGACCGCGAGTTAACGCTCGCCGCGCGCGTACGCGTCGATCGACTTCTGGATCACGCTGAGGGCGTGTGCGCAGTGATAGAGCGCGCCGACGTCGACTTGATCGCCTTTGCCCTCGAGCACCTTGTAGTCGCGGAAGAAGCGATCGAGCTCGCGCATCAAGTGCGGCGGTAGCTGCGCGATGTCGTGGTAGTGCGCGACCGCAGGGTCGTCGATGCAGACCGCGATGATCTTGTCGTCGCCGCCATGCTCGTCGACCATGCGCAACCCGCCGATGGGGCGTGCACGCATGATGGTGAGCGGTGCCACCGGCTCCTGCATGAGGACGAGGATGTCGAGCGGATCACCGTCGTCGGCGTGCGTGCGCGGGATGAACCCGTAGTTCGCCGGGTAGTGCACGGCGGAGTAGAGGACGCGATCGAGGCGCAACAGGCCCGTGGGCTTGTCGACCTCGTACTTCAGGTGCGAGCCGCGCGGGATCTCGATCACCGCCGGCACGAACGTCGCGATGTCCTCGGGGAGCTCGATGTCGTGGATGGGATGCACGTCAGGCCTTCGCGCTCGGTCGTTCGGAGACGCGCGCATGCCACGCGGCGAGGGCGGGGTACGTGGCCGCATCGACGCGGATCTGGCTCGGCTTGCCGAAATCGATCGCGCACATCGCGGTGATGTCTGCGACGGTGAACCGGTTGCCCGCGAGGTACTCGCGCGTGGCCAGCTCGGAGTCCAGCCACGCGAAGCGCTCGTCGACGACCTCGCGCATGATCGCGCCGAAGTCGGGCGCTTGCTTGATGCGTCCTTCCCAGAACTTGTTCGTGTTGCGGAAGACCTGCTGGATCGGCCACAACAGCTCGAGCTCGGCGTGGCGATTCCACATCTCGATCTGCGCGCGTTCCCACGCATCGGCGCCGAACAAGTTCGGCTCGGGGTGCAGCTCTTCGAGGTACCGACAGATCGCGATCGACTCGCGAAGCACGCGCCCGTCGTCCAGCTCGAGGACGGGAAGGAGCGAGATGGGGTTCTTCTGGCGGAACTCTGCGGTGAGGTGGGCAGCGTTGGCGATCGACACCTCGATCGTGTCGTACGCCACACCCTTCTCGGCCAGGAACACCCGAACTCGTCGGGGATTCGGAGCACGAGGATCGTGGTAGAGCAGCATCCGCGCAATCTACACCAGTGATGGTCTACAATTATCGGGTATGCGGTTAGCGGGGCTCTGCTTGTGCATCGTCGTGTTCGCGTCTGCCTGCAAGAACAAAGGGGATGCGGAGGCGGCGCCCGATCCTGCGGCGATCAAAGCGCAGCAGGAGCTGGTGGCACGGCGCGACGCGCTGCTCGCCCAGCGCGACAAGCTCCAAGGCGAATCGACGAAGCTTCAGGAAGAGATCGTCCAGGTCAAGGCGAGCGGCGGTGACGTCACCGAGCTCGAGCGGAAGAAGAAGGACATCGATACGCAGCTCGAGCAGCAGAGCTCGAGCATCGACAACACGTCGAGCGAGCTCGACAAGATCTCGAGCAAGCTCGACGCCGCCGGTGGCATCGCCGCACGCGAAGCACGGGTCGCCGAGCGCGAAGCACGCGTCGCCGAGCGCGAGAAAGCGGCGATGAACAAGATGCAGCAGCTCATGGAGCTCGAGAGCAAGAACGCCGAGAAGTGGAAGGACAGCTGTGCCACCGGCGGCGGCACCACCACGGTGATCCAGCAGATCGCGCCGCCCAAGAGCGGCGGCAACTACACGCGCAAAGAAGTCGACTCGCTGGTCAGCAAGGCCAAGTCTGGCATGAACAAGAAGGGCCTCCTCGCGTCGGACCTCGGCGCGCAGTCCGCGCTCGAGAGCGAGATCACGAAGGCGCTCCAAGACTCCGACTGGACCCGCGGGTACATCCTCGCGAGCCAGCTGGTGCAGACCATCGACGGCATCACCGTCAATCGCAACTTCATCAAGGCCAAGTACGACCGCCTGCAGGCGCGCGTGAAGCAAGCCAAGCCCGAGGCGTCGGTGAGCTCGCAGCTCGAGGCGGGCATGGGCGAGGTGATGCAGAAGTACGGCGACGGTGACTTCGGCGCTGCGAACCGCAAGATCAACCAGCTGTACGGACTACTGCGTTAGCACGGCGCGCCGCCGACCTTGCGGCATTCGCCGTCGGGGAAGTCGTGGACGAGCGTCCCGACGAGCACGCCGACACCGACGGCGAGCAAGACCGCCGCGGGGCCGTACACGTACGGGCGGCGCCACCACGGCGGATCGATGTACGTGATCTGGTCCGTGTTGATCGGCTTGCCTTGGATGTCGTGATCGATGCGCGCGTACTGCGTCATGTTGACCGGCACGTCGACGGTGCTCGCGTAGGGAACGTCGACGAAGCGCACGAAGTCGCGGTACTGCGGATGCGTCACACGCACTGCTTGCGTGCCGACCGCCATGCCGTACTCGCCCTTGGCGGAGAGCGCTGCTCTGGTGCCGTTCACGTAGACGGTCGCGCCCTTCACGTCGACGAGGAACCGCATGGTGCCGCGATAGCGATCGGGCTCGAGGAGGCGCACCGCCGCGCCCGCCGCGCCGCCCGCGGGGTCGGCCTTGCCGCCGACTTGCAGCGTCGTCGAGCGAAGCTCCTTCGCCGTCGCGACGTCCGTGGCGCCGAGGTAGACGACCTTCGATTCGTTCAGACCGCCGATCTCGCCATCGACGACGTACGTCGCACCGACGAGCTTGCCGAGCTCGGCGAGACACGCCGGCTCGCGATCGCACGACTTCAGCTGCGACTTCTTTGCTCTGGTGATCGCCTGCGTGACCTGCGCTGCGGTGATGACCTTGGTGTTCGGCAGCGCCGCGAACGCGGCTTCGAGCTGCTGCGTGATCTTCTTGGACGACGCGGATTTGTCCTCCGTGCCGAGGGTGGACAGGGGAGCGAGCGCGACGACGCGCGGCGTCTGCGCCTGCGCGATGCCCGCGGCGAGTGCGATCGCGACGAGTGCGCGCGTCAGCAATCGACCTCCTGCATCGTCTTGCCGTCGATACACTTCACCTTGCCCACGCTGTGGCCGATGAGCGCGCCGAGCGCGGCGACCGCGACCACCGTGCCGACGACGAACCACGTGCGCGTGTAGAACGGCTTGCGCTCGACGACCTCTCGCCTGCCGGTGCCGATCACCTCCTTGCTCTGGAGGAGGCGCACGTTGACCTGCGTCACCTTCTGGAAGTTGACCGTGAGCTCGTCGTCGAACGGATCGTAGCCAGGCGCTTGCACGCGCAGCTTGTGCTTGCCGAGCGAGAGCTTGGTCACCACGCCTTGCGCGGGGAGCGGCGTCTTGCCGAGAGACCGGTCGTCGAGCGTCACCTGCGCGCCGACGATGTCGGTCTGCACTTGCAGCGATCCGTGCAGCTGCGACGGCGCGAGCAAGCGATACGCGGCGACGCGGACGCCGTCGATCAGCTCGTCGGGGCTGCCGCGCAGCGGATCGCTCGAGATGCGCTCCACTTGCTTCTGCGACGCGACGTTGACGGCCTTGATGTTCAGCACGTAGCTGTCGCCCATGGCGCCGACCGTCCCGGTCACGACGATGTCGACGCCGAGACGCTTGCCGATCGCCGCCAGGCACTTCTCTTCACCCGTGCAGTTCTGCTGATCCGAGGTGACCGCGCGATCGATGTCGCGGCGCGAGGGCAGGGGCACTTTGGACAGCCGCGCGAGCTCCATGCGGAACAGCGTTTCGAGGCGCGCGACCAGCTCGGCGTCGATGCCGAGGGCATCGAACCGCCAGACGGCGATCCTCATCTCGAGGGCTGCCTCGGGCTCCGTCCCCGGCGCGCCCGGAGCAGGTTGTGCGACCGCGAACATCGGCGCGAGCGAGATGACGACGCTCAGGACGAGCGACACGAGGCTCCGCACCACGTCGAAGATTCTATCATGTGTTAGCGTGCGCCCATGTCCTGGTTGCATCGCCTCGCGCAGACGGGTGTGATCCTCGTCGTCGTTGCGGGTGGCTGCTCGTCCGTCAGCACCGTGCGCGTGCAGCCGGAGTCGGTGTCGGTGGGCGCTGGCTTGCGACCCGTCGCCGTCGTGCATGCACAGGTGAGCAGTGCGTATCTCTTGTTCATCCCGATCCCCGGCGACGTGAACCTCGATCGCGTCGTCAATCGCATGCTGATCGCTGCGGCCAAGGCGATGGGCGCGGATAAAGTCGTCAACATCCAGGTCGACATGACACCCGAAGGCGGCATCTGGACGCTGCGCAAGCTCGCTGGTTGGCGCAGCGCATACGCGAGCGGCATCGCCGTTGTTGTCGAGGATCCAGCCACCACCTCCCCGGCTCCTGCGCCGGCAGCGAATTCACCGTGACCAGCGCGTTGTACGATCGTCGTCTCATTCTCGTCGTCGGCAAGGGCGGCGTCGGGCGCTCGACCGTGGCAGCGGCGATCGCGGGACAGCTCGCCGAGCGTGGCAAGAAGGTCCTGCTGTTCGAGACCAACGCCAACGATCGATTTGGTAACTACTTCGATAAGCCGCCCGTCGGCGAGAAGGTCACGCAGCTCGCGCCCAACCTGTGGGCCGTCAACGCCACACCGGCGAGCGCACTCGCCGAGTACGGGCTGATGATCCTCAAGTTCCAGAGCATCTACGAGATGGTGTTCGAGAACCGCGTGACCAAGGCGTTCCTCCGCGCCATCCCCGGCCTCGACGATTACGCGCTGCTCGGCAAAGCGTGGTTCCACACCACCGAAGAGAAGCGCGGCAAGCCCGTGTACGACACCGTCGTGTTCGACATGCCGGCGTCGGGGCACTCGTACTCGATGCTGCGCGTGCCGTGGGTGATCGTCGATACGGTTCCGGAGGGTCCGCTCACGCGCGACGCACGCACGGTGAAGCAGCTGATCACGGATCCGAAGCGGACAGCGGTCGTGCTCGTCACGCTCGCTGAAGAGATGCCGACCAACGAAGCGATCGAGCTCGAGCAAAAGCTGACCGCGCTCGGCATCGTTCCGCAGCAGCTCGTCGTGAACCAGGTGTTCCCGGAGCACGTTCCTGCCGGAACGCCGGTCGCACGCGTCGTCGATACGCTCGCGAACGAAGCCTCGCTGCCGTCGCCGCTCGCCGAGGTCACGGCACACGCGACGCTGTCGCGCGATCGCCGAGCGCTCAACGCGCAGTACCTCGCCGAGATCGCGAAGCGTGCGAAGACGCCGATCGCGGAGCTGCCGATGGTGTTCGCGAAGGAGCTCGGCGCGGCGCACATCCAGGCGCTCGGCGCGAAGCTGTTCTCGTAGCTACTCGCCGGCGGCGCGCATCGGGAACAGCGGCTCGCCGTGGATCTCGAGGCGATAGACGCTGTTCTCCGTCTCCACGTAGATCATCTTGCCGCCCGGCTCGCCGAGGACACGCTTGACCGGCGTCGTGATCATGCGATGACCGTGCGGATCGCGGAAGATGACCATGCCGCGGCCGATGTACGGATACGAGATCAGATAACCCGTATAGAGGCGACCGCTTGCACCGGAAGGCCTCTCGGTTCCGAACTCACGAATCTTGCGGGCCGTGACGCTGACCATGAAGTCGCTTAATTAGTGTAAGAGATGCTCGTGTCGTCGTCATCCTAATCGTGGGTGATCGATGGGTAACGCCAGCGTGAGCGAGGACTCGTGAGCATCGAGAAGCTGTACGAACAAGTACGCAATGCGTCACCGGCAGCACCGGGTTCGACGCCACCGGTGCTCGAGCGGGTAGCCCCGGGGATTCGCGTGCTTGCGCTGCGCACGCCCACGCTCCCGCCCGCGGCTCACACCAACGTCTACCTGGTCGGGCCGGAGCGAGGCCCCGTGATCGCGGTCGATCCCGGTAGCCCGTACCCCGCCGAACAAGCCGCGCTCGACGCGGTGCTGGCAGATCTCCCGATCGAAGCCGTCGCGCTCACGCATCACCACGGCGATCACATCGGAGGCGCGACCGCGCTGGCCGAGCGGTGGGGCGTTCCGATCCTCGCGCACGCGAACACGGCGAAGCGTCTCGCGGGCATCGTGGACGTCACGCGCGAGCTGGCGGATGGCGAGACGGTGCACGGCATGACGTGCGTGTTCACGCCGGGTCACGCCGAAGGGCATCTCTGCTTCGAGGTGCACGGCGCCGCTGCGACGATCGCGGGCGACATGGTCGCGGGCATCGGCACGATCTTGATCGATCCGAGCGAGGGCGACATGGCGCTCTACCTCGCGTCGCTCGAAGCGTTGCTCGCGCGGCCCGCTGCCACGCTCTTGCCCGCGCACGGCGCGCCGATCGTCGATGGGCCCGCGAAGCTTCGCGAGTATCTCGCACACCGCCGGATGCGCGAGGACAAGGTCGTCGCCGCGCTCGTCGAGACGCCCCGCACGATCGGAGAGCTCGTGGCGGTCGCGTACGCGGACACGCCGCGGTTTCTGTGGCCACTCGCGGAGCGATCGCTGCGCGCGCACCTCGACAAGCTCGTTCACGAAGGTCGAGCGTCGTTCGACGACGGAGCGAACGGCCAGGCGTGGTCGGTTCGGCTATAGTGCGCACGCTGTGGCTCTGACATTCGACACGTTGCCGGAGGTGGCACTGGCACGCGACCTCGTACGTGGGTGGTGGGGACTCGACCTTGGCCTGACCGACGCGAAAGGTGGTGGCGCGGATCGCGTCGCTACCACGCTGCGCGATCAGCTCCACGCACTCGCGCCGAAGATGCAGAGCGCGATCCGCGACTTCGCCGCCTCCCTCGGCGCTACGAAGTCGAAGCTGCGCGGCGCGGTCGTGCTCGCGGGACCGTCGGAGATGTCGATCGTGGCGGCGCCGGTGTTCGGCACCACGTCGGTGTACGGCGTCGTCTACGCGAGCGTGCTCCGGCGCGAAGGTGACGTCGCGCCCGGCGTGCAAGCCGCGATCGGCTGCACCGATGTCGAAGCGCGCGCGATCGCGGACTCCGTTCCGTATGTGAGCGAGATCGATGTCGCACGTCTGAAAGATCTCGTCGCGGGCGCGGCGGCGGCGGTCGAGCGAGCGCTCCCCGCGGAGGTCGCGCCGACGACGTTCTCGCATCCGTTCGACGAGATCGTCGGCGATGCGCCCGCGGTGCGCGATGTCGTGAAGCTCCTGTCCAAGGTCGTGAAGAGCGAAGCGACCGTGCTGATTCACGGCGAGAGCGGCACCGGCAAGGAGCTCATCGCGCGCGCGATCCACTATCACGGGCCTCGCGCCAAGAAGCCGTTCGTCGTGCAGAACTGCTCCGCGTTCAACGACAACCTGCTCGAGAGCGCGCTGTTCGGTCACGTGCGCGGCGCGTTCACGGGCGCCGTGAAGGATCAGCCGGGCCTCTTTCAAGTGGCCGATGGCGGCACGTTCTTCCTCGACGAGATCGGCGACATGTCGAGCGCGCTGCAAGTGAAGCTCTTGCGCGTGCTGCAAGAGGGCACGTTCATGCCGGTCGGCGGAACCAAGCCGGTGCGCGTCGACGTGCGCATCATCGCGGCGTCGCACAAAGACCTCGCGGCGATGGTCGCGCACAAGCAGTTCCGCGAGGACCTCTTCTATCGCGTGAACGTCCTCAAGATCACGGTGCCGCCGCTGCGCGAGCGCACGGCCGACATCCCGCGTCTCGCGCAGCACTTCGTGACCAAGCACTGGAAGGCGCACAAGAGCGATCGTCCTGCGCCGGTTCTCTCGCAGAGCGCGCTCGCGCGGCTCGTCGCGTACGGTTGGCCGGGCAACATCCGCGAGCTCGAGAACGAGATCGAGCGCATGCTCGTCCTCGCGGGTGACGCCACGGAGCTGACCGGCTCCATGGTGTCCACGCGCGTGGCAGGCATGGTCGCCGCGCCGGCAAAGTCGCTGCGCGATGCCCTGTCCACGGCGGAGGCCGAGGCGCTCTCGCAAGCGGTCGGCCGCCACCTGGGTGATCGCGATGGCGCCGCGGCGGACCTCGGCATCTCTCGCGCGTACCTCGACGCTCGCTGTGCGGCGCTCGGGTTGGAGACTGGAAAATGAAGCGCGCCTGTCCGTTGTGCCGCAGAGAAGCGGTCAAGGACGGCAACAAGTTCTGGCCGCTCTGCAGCGAGCGGTGTCACTTGATCGATCTCGGCAAGTGGCTCGGCGAGGACTACCGCGTGACCGGTGAGCCCGACGAGCACGCTGCCGAGGCTGCGGCGACGATCATCGATCCGGACCGCCGAAACACCTGAGCGAGCACCGGGGCACACCGAGGCGGATTCCGACGCTCGTGCATGCTAGCCTCTCGATGCGTCATGCAACTCGAAGGGGATAGCTGGCTCACCACCGACGATTTCGGCGTCGTGGACGAGCTCGAGTCGGAGTCGATCGTGACGAGCTTCTACAAGGCAGGGCTCCCCTTGTGGCCCGAGAGCTCGGCGTACGTGATCCGCGAGAAGGATGGCTCGGAGCGCCGTATCAAGATCCCGCTGCAGACGCGCAGCGTCGTGCTCGGCTACCTGCGTGCACCGCTGTGGATGCTCGGTGCGATCTTCGTCGCGCTCGCGCTCGTGTCACCGATGCAGTTCATCGAGCTGCTGTTTCCGGGCGTCACGATCGCGGCGATGGCGTCGCTCTTGACGTTCGTCGCCGGGCGTCTGCCGGAGCGCGAGCTGTTGCGCCGCTCGCTCCTGCGCCGCGTCGTCGGCTTCGGTGCGCCGCCCGAGCTCCTGACCGAGGAGCTTCGCGCGGAGGTGTGCGCGAACCTGATCGTGATGTGGTCGACGCGCTCGTCGCGCCGCTGGTTCGATGCGATCGAGAAGGGCGAGGCGAGCGAGATCCTCATCGCGCTCGCCGAGTACCACCTCGATGGACCGTTGCTCGAGCAGGCGCACGTAAACTTCGCGAACAAGCTCTGGAACTGAACGCTCACCGCGCGAGCACGTCGTAGCCGTAGCTCGTGCGTGCATCGCCGAGCTCCACGCTCAGTCTGGGGTTAGAGGCGGCGCACCTGCTGTCATGCGTGATCAGCTAGGGCGGCG
>JAEYYV010000320.1 GCA_023428295.1 Pseudomonadota bacterium | reverse complement strand
CGACACGAACGACACGGACGACACGAACGAGACGAACGACGCCTCGAACGACGCGACGAACGACGCGACGAACGACGCCTCGAACGACGAGACGAACGACGCGACGAACGACGAGACGAACGACGAGACGGACGACGAGACGGACGACGAGACGAACGACGAGACGAACGACGCGACGAACGACGCGACGAACGACGCGCTCGAGGACGAGCCGCGCGATGTTATTCCACTCGCCGAGCTGGAGCGGCGCACCGCGAGCTCCGCGTCCGTGATGCGCGAGCTCGCGAAGATGGGTCTCATCGAGATCACGGATCGCGAAGCGGAGCTCGAGGCGGTGGCGATCGGCGAGGCAATGCACGCGGGTCCGCCGCCCGCGCTGACCGGAGAGCAGGAGACTGCCGTGTCCGCGATCAGCGCGGCGGAGAAGGCCGGCGCGTTCAAGGCGTTCTTGCTGTTCGGCGTGACGGGCTCGGGCAAGACCGAGGTGTATCTGCGGGCGATCGCGAAGACCCTCGAGGCGGGCAAGACCGCGCTCGTGTTGGTGCCCGAGATTTCACTGACGCCGCAGCTGGCCGCGCGGTTTCGTGCGCGGTTTGGCGATCACGTGGCCATTCTGCATAGCGGGCTCGGAGAGCAGGCGCGGCTCGGCGAGTGGAGTCGGTTGCGTCGTGGAGAGGCGACGATCGCGGTGGGCGCGCGTAGCGCGGTGTTCGCGCCGCTCGCGCGGCTGGGGATGATCGTCGTCGACGAGGAGCACGACGGATCGTTCAAGCAGGACGAGGGCGTGAAGTATCACGCGCGCGACGTGGCGCTCGTGCGGGCGCAGCGCGCGGGCGCGGTGTGCGTGCTCGGATCGGGGACGCCGAGCCTGGAGAGCAACGCGCAGGCAGAGCGGGGCGCGTACGGGAAGTTGGTGCTGACGCAGCGGCCGATGGCGCGTCCGATGCCGGCCGTGGAGATCATCGATCTGCGCACGTGGCAGCCGGATGCGGACGCGTTCCTGTCGGCGCCGCTGCGGACGGCGATCGCGGAGACGTTGGCGGCGGGTGACCAGATCATTCTGTTCTTGAATCGGCGGGGATTTTCGACGTTCGTGTTGTGCGCGGCGTGCGGGCACGCGTTTCGGTGTCCGAACTGCAGCGTGTCGCTCACGTACCACCGATCGCTGGATCGGATGACGTGCCACTACTGCAGCTCGAACGAGCGGGTGCCCGAGGCGTGCCCGAAGTGCCACACGGCGGCGATCGAGCGAAAGGGGCTGGGGACGGAGAAGATCGCGGAGTCGGTGGCAGAGGCGTTCCCCGAGGCGCGCGTCGCGCGGCTCGATCGGGACGTGGCGAGCGGAGCGCGGGTGGAGGCGGTGCTGTCGCGAGTGGCGCGACGCGAGGTGGACATCCTCGTCGGTACGCAGATGGTGACCAAGGGGCACGACTTTCCTGGCGTGACGCTCGTGGGTGTCTTGTGCGCGGACGTCGGGTTGAACCTTCCAGACTTTCGCGCGAGCGAGCGGACATTCCAGCTGCTCGCGCAGGTGGCGGGGCGCGCGGGGCGCGGTGATCGGCCCGGGCGCGTGCTGATCCAGACGTATCGGCCCACGGCGCCCGCGGTGACGGCAGCGGCGGCGCACGACTACGAGAAGTTCTACGCGGCCGAGGTGGAGGAGCGACGCGAGCGGAGCTATCCACCGCACGGGCGGTTGATCGTGGTGCGCGTGGATGGGCCGGACGAGCATCAGGTGGCGGACGTGGCGGGGCGCGCGGCGCAGCTGTGCGAGCGTGCGCGCGACCACATCGGCGCGATCGAGACGCTCGAGATTCTCGGGCCGACGGCGGCGCCGCTGTCGCGGCTGCGCGGGCGATCGCGGTGGCAGATCTGGCTGCGAGGGCCCGATCGCGCGGCGCTGCGGAAGGTGGCCCGGCAGGCGATGACGGTCGAGCGGGAGTCCAAGATCCGGGTGACGCTGGACGTGGATCCCAACTCCGCGCTGTGAGGCAGCAAGTGGCGGGCGAGGTGAAGGCGATGGCGAAAGCGCTGCGGTATGCTCGTCGATAGTTCGTGTCGGAGACGGTGCCTCCCTGCGTCTTGATCGTTGCGGATCCCGCACGGCTGGACGAGCTCGTCGAGAGCTTGGACGAGCAGCTCGCGGCCGGGCCCATTCGCGTGCTCGCGTCGACCGGCGGCGACGAGACGGTGGACATGTTCGCGGCGAACCAGCCGCACGTGGTGGTGGTGACGGCGACCCTCGAGACGGGAGATAGCGGTGCGCTGATCGAGGCGCTCCGCGGGATGGTGCCGCACCGATCGGATGTCGGTATCGTCCTGGTGGGCGACGCGAGCGGACCGATTCGCACGGTGCTCGAGGCGGGAGAGATCGCGCCGGATCGATTCGTGTCGGCGCCGATCGTCGAGAGTGCGTATCGCTTCGCGGTGAATGCAGTGCTCGAAGCGGTGCTGCTCATCCGCAGCAGCGCACCCACGGAGGCGGTCGAGGGCGATGCGACGCAGGCGAACAACGCGCGGGCCGCGCGGCTCGCGCGGTGGGAAGCGATCGCGGACTCGATGATCGAGCTGGATGACGAGGAGCAAGCGGAGGCGCGCAGCGAGCCTGCGCCGCTGCCTCCGCCGCTCGTGATTCGACCGCGCCGGCAGACCGAGTCGCCCGAGGTGGCGTCGGCGTCGGCGTGGAAGCCAGGCAACACGGCGCAGCTCGACAAGAGCGATCGTGCCTCGTGGTCGTCGATGGAAGTGCCGACGCGCGAGCCGACGATGATCATCCGCGATCCGGAGCCGGGGGAGGTGCCCGCGCCGATTCCGCCGATCGCTCCGCTCACGATGCCGACCGCGCCGCCGCCGCCGGCCCGACCCGCGGAGTACGCGCCGCCGCAGGCCGCGCCCGCGTCGGACTACGCGCCGATGCCGCTCGCCGAGCTGCTCGACGCGCGGCGCCTCGGCATGGGGACGCGGCCCGTTCGCGACGACGACCTCGACGATATCGTCGACGATCTGAGCGACCTCGACGGAGGGCCGACCGCCGAGCGATCACCGTTCCGCATGGAGGAGGAGGCGCCGGCGCCTCCGGCCGCATCCGCACCCGCACCCGCACCCGCGGTCGCAGCGCCCGCAGACGAACCGCCGGTGCGACCGTCGAGCGAGTCGATCGCGCCAGACGGCACGCGCGATTTCGCGCGGCAGCTGCGCGCGAAGATGTCGATGATGGCGCAGCGCCTGTTTCAAGGCGGCGCCGCGTCGACGGCGACGCCGAGCGTCGACCTGAAGCCCAAGCACGATCACCACACGGAGATCGATCTCGCGGCGCTCGGTGAAGAGCAGCCGCTCGATCGCGGCGTGACGGAGATCGAGGGACGCGCGCAACGCATCGTCGACGCGCGGGAGCTCACCACGTCTCCGGGCGGGTCGTGGGACACGGCGATCCGCGAGCGCGGCTTGCCGGATCAAGGCGAGGTCGTGCGTGGACTCTCGGACGCCGCGATGCTGCTCGCAAAGATGTTCGCGCAGGCCTCGACGGGGCGCATCGCGTTTCGCCGCGACGACATCGAGAAGGTCGTGTTCTTCGATCAGGGCCGGCCGGTGTTCGCGTCGTCGAGCGAGCCGCGCGATCGTATGGGCGAGCTGCTCGTGCGCGAAGGCAAGATCACCGCGTCGCAGTACGAGCGTTGCCAAGCAGTGGTCGCGGAGAGCGGGCGGCGCATGGGCGAGATCCTCGTCGACTTCGGCTACCTGAAGCGACGCGAGCTGCTGCCGGCGGTGCGCCGCCACGTCGAGGACATCGTGTACTCGCTGTTCGGCTGGGACCGCGGCACGTATCACGTCGTGATCGAGGAGACGCCGTCGGCGGAGCGCATCCGACTCTCGCGTCACCCGGCGGCGCTGATCCTCGAGGGCATTCGCCGCAAGCTCGATCGCAGCTCGCTCGAGCGTCAGATCGGGTCGCCCTCGACGGTGATCGAGGTGCCGGATCGCGAGCGGCTCGGCGGCATCATCAACCTCGGTGACCTCGCGCCGGAGGAGCGCGGCGCACTCGCGGCGTTCGATGGCCAATCGGATCTCGCGTCGGTGGCGCGCGTCGCGGGCGTGGACGTGGCGGACGTGCTGCCGCTCGCGTGGGGGTTGTGCGTGCTCGGCCTCGCGACGGCGCGCCGCACGGACACCGAGGTGCCTGACGAATCGAGCGCGCTCGTCGGCGAGACGGATCTCGCGATCGATCGCGAGCGGGTTCGTGCGCGCTGGCAGCTCGTCAGCGAGGCGGACTACTTCGCGCTCCTCGGTGTGCGCCGCGACGCGACAGCCTTCGAGATCCGCCGCGCGTACCAAGCGGCGCGCCGCGACTTCGCGCAGGACTCGTTCCCCAACGACTTGCGACGCGAGCTCGCGCAGGAGCTCGATGACATCGCACACGTCCTCGACGAAGCGTTCCGCGTGCTACGCGACGATCGATTGCGCCTCACGTACCTCTCGAACCTCGTCGAGTAACGGGCGCGACGCGGGACCACGACCGGTGCAGGCGTGGTAGATAGCCGCGATGCGCGTCGTCTTCATGGGCTCACCCGAGTTCGCGGTGCCGTGCCTGCGCGCGCTCGTGGAGAAGCACGAGGTCGCGCTCGTCGTCAGCCAGCCGGACAAGCCCGCTGGTCGCGGTGGTCAGCTCACCGCGCCTGCGGTCAAGACCGCCGCGCTCGAGCTCGGCCTGCCGATCGCGCAACCCACGTCCGCGCGCACGGGCGAGCTGCGCGATGCGCTCGTCGCGACCAACGCGGAGCTCGCGGTCGTCGTCGCGTACGGCAAGATCCTCCCGCTCCCCGTGCTCACCGCGTTGCCGCGCGGCTGCATCAACGTCCATGGCTCGCTGCTCCCCTCGTACCGCGGCGCGGCGCCGATCCAGTGGTCGGTCATCAACGGCGATGCGGAGACCGGCGTCGCGATCATGCAGCTCGACGAGGGCTTGGACACGGGGCCGGTCTTCCTCGAGCGACGCACGCCGATCGATCCCGCCGAGACATCGGGCGATCTGATGACGCGCCTCGCGCCGATCGGCGCTGCCGCGTTGCTCGAGGCGATCGACGGCATCGCCGCGGGCACGCTCACGGCGCGCCCGCAAGATCACGCGAACGCGACGCACGCGCGCATGCTCGAGAAGTCGGATGGCTTCATCGATTTCGCGCAGCCCGCCCACCTCGTCGCCGCGCGCATCCGTGGTGTGGATCCGTGGCCCGGCGCGCAGGCAACGCTGCGTGGCCAGGTCGTGAAGCTGTTCCGCGCGCGCTCCGATCAGGCCGCCGCGATCGAGCCAACGCAGCCCGGCACCGTGCTCGCGATCGACGACGCGGGTGCCCACATCGCGGCGCACGGTGGGGCGATCACGGTGCGCGAGATCCAAGCGCCGGGGCGCAAGCGCCTCACCGCGCAGCAGTTCGCGGCGGGGCGCGGAATCGCAGTGGGCGACGTCTTGGCGACGCCGGAGCCCACGTGAATCCGATTTTGGTCAAATCCACCACTTTCGGAGGCATGTGGGGTCCGACCCCAAATCGCGTCGAAATTGGTCAAATCCACCACTTTCAGTCCAGCGAGTTGGAATTGTCCGGTGGGCGGACAGGAGTGACGCCGTGAGCGAGGGTGTGAAGGGCGCGGGGCTGGACGGCGCGACGGATGGCGCGACCGAGAGCCGGCCGGTGACGTCGCGCGAGGTCGCGCGGCGCGTGCTCGATCGCGTGGCGGATGATGGCGCGTGGGCCACGCCGGCGCTCGACGGTGAGCTCGCGAGGGCGGGGCTCGACGATCGCGATCGGCGCCTCGCGAGCGAGCTCGTCTACGGCGTCCTCCGGCACCGCACGCGGATCGATCGGGCGATCGGGGCGCACGCGGAGCTCGAGCGCACGCCGCCGAAGATCGTGACGGTGCTGCGCGTGGCCGCGTATCAGATCCTGCTTCTCGACCGCGTGCCGGGCTATGCGGCCGTCGATGACGCGGTGGCC